>JBCECW010000037.1:0-3283 GCA_039207785.1 Pseudomonas sp.
TCTACAAAGAAGCCAAAATCAAGTAATTGAGTTGGCCTCTAAAAAGCCCCGCCTTGTGCGGGGCTTTTTTTCGCCTAGCGATCGGCTGCGCGTCGGCATTGCTGCGTTGAAATGGTTTTTTAAATGCTCATGGGCACCAGCCCACTGCGCATGGAAAAACGTTTTTGCCTTGCACTGCTCTAGCTCGTTCGATCTCGAGTTGTGGTGCGGCAGCAATCGCAAAATCACACGCACAAAAAAGCCCGCATCGCGGGCTTTTTGCTTTCTGCAATCTAGGAGCTAATGGGCTAGAGCCGTGCAAGGCGCCCCGCAGCTTTAAAGCGCAGCGTACTGTAGTACGTGAGCATTTAAAGCGAGGACGCAACGCCGCATGGCCGACGCCCAGTAGGTCCGACAAGAATCAGAATGCTGGAACGATTGCACCCTTGTACTTCTCTTCGATGAATTTCTTCACCTCAGGAGTGTGCAGGGCCTTGGCCAGCTTCTGGATAGCGTCGGAGTCTTTGTTGTCGGCGCGAGCTACCAGGTTGTTTACGTACGGCGAGTCGCTGCCTTCAATGATCAGCGCGTCCTTTTTCGGGTCGAGCTTGGCTTCCAGGGCGTAGTTGGTGTTGATCAGCGCCAGGTCGACTTGGCTCAGTACGCGCGGCAGGGTGGCAGCTTCCAGTTCGCGGAATTTCAGACCCTTGGGGTTCTCGGCGATGTCTTTGCTGGTGGCCAGGATATTGTGCTTGTCCTTCAGTTTGATCAGACCAGCTTTATCCAGCAGCAACAGGGCGCGGCCGCCGTTGGTGGCGTCGTTGGGGATCACCACGGTGGCGCCTTGTGGCAGCTCGTCGAGCTTCTTGTATTTGCTCGAGTAGGCGCCGAAGGGTTCTACGTGTACGCCGACAACGCTGACCAGCTGGGTGCCACGGCTCTTGTTGAACTCGTCGAGGTAGGGCTGGTGCTGGAAGAAGTTAGCGTCCAGACGTTTCTCGGAAACCTGTACGTTCGGTTGTACATAGTCGGTGAATACTTTCACCTGCAGGTCCACGCCTTCTTTGGCCAGGGCCGGCTTCACGAATTCGAGGATTTCCGCGTGGGGTACGGCGGTGGCGGCAACGGTCAGGGTTTCCGCGTGGGCGGAAAAGGCGGCGACGGTGGCCAGGGCAGCAAGCAGTTTTTTCATCTCTGGGTTCCTTGTGGGATGCAGTGTTGGCGACTGGTGGCCGCACTCGTTAAGTTGCTAGGTTTTAGCCGTTCTACTTTCTGGAAAAATGCACCACCAGCTTGTCGCCGACGGTTTGCAGCACTTGCACCAGTACCAGCAGCAGGATGACGGTTACCACCATCACATCCGGCTGATAACGCTGGTAGCCGTAACGCACCGCCAGGTCGCCCAGGCCGCCGCCGCCAATCAGGCCGGACATTGCGGTGTAGGAAACCAGGGTAATGGCCGTTACGGTAATCGCCGCGATAATGCCCGGCAGCGCTTCTGGCAGCAGGGCATTGACCACGATTTGCCGGGTCGTCGCGCCCATGGCCTGGGTGGCTTCGATAATGCCGCGGTCTACTTCGCGCAGCGCGGTTTCCACCAGGCGCGCAAAGAATGGGGTAGCGCCCACCACCAGTGGTGGAATGGCGCCCGCAACGCCCAGGGAGGTGCCGGTAATCAGCACGGTCGCGGGAATCATCACGATCAGCAGAATCACAAAAGGCACCGAGCGCAGCACGTTGACCACCAGCGACAGCAGCGCATAGAAGCCTTTCTGCTCGAACATCTGCCGAGGGCTGGTGAGGAACAGCAGCACGCCAAGCGGCAGGCCCAGCAGGATGGTAAACAGCAGCGAGCCGCCGAGCATGCTCAGGGTGTCCAGGCTGGCTTGCCAGATTTCGACCCAGTCGACGTTAGGGAGTAAGGCTTCCATTAGCGCAGCACCTCCAGGTGAACATCACTGGTGCCGAAGCGCGCCAGGGCGGCGTCGATGTCGCCGCCAGTCAGGGCCAGGGTGAGCTGGCCGTAGGGGGTGTCTTTGATATGGTCGATGCGCCCGGCGAGGATGCTGTAGTCCACGCCGGTTTCCCGCGCGACTACGCCCAGCAGCGGCGCATAGGTGGCTTCGCCCTGGAAGGTCAGGCGCACGATACGGCCGCTGACATGGGCAAACGCATCGCGCTGCTCGTCTTCGTCAATCTGCTCGGCTTCCATCACAAAGCGCTTGGTGGTCGGGTGCTTGGGGTGCAGAAACACCTCGGTGACCGGCCCGTGTTCCACGATCACGCCGGCGTCCATCACGGCCACGCGGTCGCATACGCGGCGGATCACATCCATTTCATGGGTGATCAGCACGATGGTCAGCTTCAGTTCACGGTTGATTTGCGCCAGCAGTTCCAGCACCGAGGCGGTGGTTTGTGGGTCAAGGGCGCTGGTGGCTTCGTCGCACAGCAGAATTTTCGGCTGGGTCGCCAGGGCACGGGCAATGCCGACGCGCTGCTTCTGGCCGCCGGACAGCTGTGCCGGAAATTTCTTCGCGTGGTCGCTAAGGCCAACCCGCTCCAGCAGTTCAGCAACGCGTTGGTTGATGGCGCTGGTCGACAGCTCGCCCGCCAGCTTCAGCGGCAGGGCAATATTGTCGGCGACGGTTTTCGAGGACAGCAGGTTGAAGTGCTGGAAGATCATCCCGACTTGCTGGCGGAAGCGGCGCAGGCCGTTGGCGTCCAGGCCGGTGACGTCTTCGCCGTCGACGTCGATGCGCCCGCCGGAAGGTTCTTCCAGGCGATTGATCAGGCGCAGCAGGGTGCTTTTGCCGGCGCCGGAATGACCGATGATGCCAAACACTTCGCCGCTGGCGATGGAAAGGTCGGTAGGTTGCAGGGCTGCGATGTCGCGGCCATTAACGCGGTACGCCTTATGGACGTGATGAAAGTCGATCACTCGTTAAACCTTTTGGGTTTGGCGGTCTGCCGGATAGGCATAAAGAGGCGCTAGTCTACCCGGCGCTTTATAGACCGCAAAAATCTTTGTAATCCTATGGTTATAGCATTCAGCTCTAAGAACTGAATGCCGTTGCCACAGTCTAGAAGGTGCTGCGGGGGTTGCCCGGCCTGCGGGTAGCGGCCGGGCTCCAGGCTGTGATGTGGTGCGAATCAGCCTTTGGCTTGCGGGGTCAGCAACAGGCGCGGCACTTGTTCCAGCTTGAGGGCTTGGGACAGGCGCGGACTGTAGCTGGGGTCCAGGCGCTTGATACGGGCCAGCAGCAAGGAGGCGACCCAGGGGTAGTCCTTGTTCTGGCGTACTTCG
>JBCECW010000037.1:3293-6618 GCA_039207785.1 Pseudomonas sp.
GCGTACATCGCAGTCGAAAGTCACTACATCGGCGGCGACGGCGTCGAGCAGGCTGCGCAGGCGCTCGTTGTCCTGGTTATCCAGCATCGGCAAGGCCACCACGCTGCTGGCGGCGGCCGGGTTGATCAGGCGCGCGGTGGGCTTGGCCGGTTCGGCGGCGGGGGCAACAGCAGCCTCGGGCGTGGCGGCGGGCTGAGTGGCTTTGCTTTGACGCTCGGCAGCCAGGCGCTGTTGGCGCGCCTGCTCGGCTTTTTCGGCGGCGTCCTTGGCGGCCAGTTGCGCCGCAGCGCGAGCGCGGGCCTGGTCCGCGGCATTCAGCTCGGCGGCCCGTGCCTGGGCGATGGAGTTATCTAGGCCATTGGTCAGCGCTGGCGCCTGGGGCATCAGGCTGCGGGCATGGCTCAGGGCTTTGGTGGCGGTATCCAAGTCACCTTGCTGCAGGGCGTTATGGCCTTGCTGCAGATAGGCATCGGCCAGTTGGCGCTGGTATTGCTCGACGCGGGTGTCGCCTTGGGCGCGTGGCGCGATGGCCGCCAGTTGGCTTTCGGCTGCGCCGAGTTGGCCGGCATTCAGGCTCTGTTCAACCTGGCGGAACGCGCTGATCAGGTCATCAGTGGGCAGGTTGGTCACTTGCGGTTTGTGCTGGCAAGCGGCTAACAGCAGCGAAATCGCCAAAACGGGTAGGTAATGGGAGGCGAACGGCTTCATCTGTGCAAGTCTCGGGTGCGCAAAACCGGCGAGTTTACACCGCCGTGCGAGCCGCACCAAACCTCGCCGACATATCGCCTTCAGGCGTGCCGGCGGGGCAGGGCAAAGCTGAGCAGGAACAGCGCTGCTGCTGCGACCACGATGGAGGGGCCGGCTGGGGTGTCTTTAAACCACGACAGGGCCAGCCCAGCGCACACCGCGATCAGGCCGAGGAGGCTGGCGCCGCCCGCCATCTGCTCCGGGGTGCGCGAATGTCGCTGCGCCGCCGCTGCGGGAATAATCAGCAGCGAGGTGATCAGCAGCACGCCGACGATCTTCATCGCCACCGCAATCACCACGGCAATCAACAGCATCAACGCCAGGCGCAAGCTGGCCACCGGCAGACCTTCGACCTTGGCCAGCTCTTCATGCACGGTCACGGCCAGCAGCGGCCGCCATAGGGCTGCCAGCGCCACCAGCACCAGCGCGCTGCCACCGAGAATCCAGGCCAGGTCGCCGCCGCTGACGGCCAGCAGGTCGCCAAACAGATAGCCCATCAGGTCGATACGCACATCGTGCATAAAGCTCAGCACCACCAGGCCAAGGGACAGCGTGGTTGGCGCCAGGATGCCCAGCAAGGTGTCGGAGGCCAGCGGTTGGCGTTGTTGCAAGGTCAGCAGTAACACGGCCAGCAGCACGCAGCCGACGGTCACCGCCACGGTGGGGCTGATATCCAGTAGAAAGCCCAGTGCTACGCCCAGCAGGGCGGCGTGGGACAGGGTGTCGCCAAAATAGGCCATGCGCCGCCATACCACGAACGAGCCCAGCGGGCCGGCGACCACCGCCAGCGCAAGGCCGGCGAGCAAAGCGTTAACGAGAAAATCAGGCATGCTTGCAGCCATCTCCATGAACGTGTGGCTGCACCTGCCCCAGGATGCGCAGGCCGTCAGCGCTCGGCGCTTCGGTCACTACGCCGCCATGCAGGTCGTGAGCGTGGTCGTGATGGTGGTGATAGATCGCCAGGTCTTGGGCGTCCTGGCCGAACAGCTCGACGAAGGCCGGGTCGCCGCTGACTTGCTCGGGGTGGCCGGAGCAGCAGACGTGGCGATTCAGGCAGACCACCTGATCGGTGGTGCTCATCACCAGGTGCAGGTCGTGGGAGACCATCAGCACGCCGCAGCCATGGCGGTCGCGCAGACGGGTGATCAGGCGATACAGGTCGGCCTGGCCAGCGACATCGACGCCTTGCACCGGCTCATCCAGCACCAGCAACTCTGGCTGGCGCAGCAGGGCGCGAGCCAGCAATACGCGCTGCAGCTCGCCGCCGGAAATGCTTTGCAGTGGGCTGTCGATCACCTGGCTGGCGCCGACTTCTTCCAGCGCGGCCAGCGCCGAGTTGCGATCAACCCCGGGCACCAGACGCAGAAAACGCAGCACGCTAAGCGGCAGGGTGGCGTCCACATGCAGTTTTTGCGGCATATAGCCGATACGCAGCTTGGGTTTGCGCCAGACGCTACCGATCTCGGTTTTCAACAGGCCGAGTACGGCGCGGACCAGGGTGGTCTTGCCGGCGCCGTTAGGGCCGATCAGGGTGACGATTTCGCCCGGTTGCACGCTCAGCTGTACATCGCTGAGTACCTGTTGCCCGGCAAAGCTGACGCCTACGCCTTCAAGGCGGATCAGGGCCGTGCTCATACGTTTTTCTGGCAGCCGGAGCAGACGCCGACTACTTCCACGGTCTGGCTTTCCACGGTGAAACCCACGCCTGCCGCGCCGGCCACGATGGTTTCGCTGATGGCGTCGTTGGACAGCTCGATGGCCGCGTTGCAGCTGCGGCAAATCAGAAACTGGCCCTGGTGGGCGTGGGCCGGGTGGTTGCAGCCGACAAAGGCGTTTAGTGAGGCGATGCGATGCACCAGGCCGTTTTCCAGGAGGAAATCTAGGGCCCGATACACCGTTGGCGGCGCCGCCCGGCGGCCGTCTTGTTCGGTCAGCACGCCAAGAATGTCGTAAGCGCCCAGCGGCTTGTGGCTTTGCCACACCAATTCCAGCACGCGACGGCGCAGGGCGGTCAGACGCAGGCCGGCGCGTTCGCAAATGGCATCGGCCTCGGCAAGGGCGTTGTGCACGCAATGGGAATGGTCGTGGGGGCGAGAAGCCAGAGGAGTAAAGATCATTGGGCGGCGACGGCTGGTGAAAGAGACGTTATTCTATAACCCTTTTGCTGGCGAGTGTGTTCCCGTGTCGCGTTTCCTTGTGATCTTTCTGCTGTTTTTTTGCGCATCTGCCCAGGCCGATGTGCGTGTTTTAACCAGTATCAAGCCGCTGCAGCTGATTGCCGCTGCCGTGCAAGACGGTGTTGGCACACCTGAAGTGCTGTTGCCGCCGGGTGCTTCGCCGCATAACTATGCGTTGCGCCCGTCCGATGTGCGGCGGGTGGCCGAGGTTGATCTGCTCTATTGGATCGGCCCGGACATGGAAAGCTTTCTACCGCGCGTACTGAAAAGCCGCAGCCTGCCCACCGTTGCCGTACAAAGCTTGCCAGGCCTGAGCCTGCGCCATTTTGGCGAAGGCGCGGCCCATGCCGACGGTGATGAACATGACCACGATCACCAGCCCGGCAGCCTGGACGCCCACC
>JBCECW010000037.1:6628-11435 GCA_039207785.1 Pseudomonas sp.
CCTGTGGTTATTGCCGGCTAACGCGCGGGTGATCGCCGAGCGAATGGCGGCGGATCTGGCGGCTGCCGACCCGAGCAACGCGGCGAAATATCAGGCCAACCTCAAAGCATTCAGCGAGCGGTTGGCGGCGCTGGATCAGCGTCTCAAGCAGCGTGTGGCTGGCATCGCGGGCAAACCCTATTTTGTTTTCCACGAAGCCTTCGACTACTTCGAGGCCGCTTACGGCTTGCAACATGCCGGAGTGTTCAGCATTGCCACCGAGGTGCAGCCAGGCGCCCAGCATGTGGCGGCGATGCGCGAGCGCTTGCAGCAGGCAGGGCCGACCTGTGTATTCAGCGAACCGCCGCTGCGCCCGCGGTTGATCAGCACCCTGAGTGCCGGGTTGCCGGTGCGCTTGGCGGAGCTTGATGCCTTGGGCAGCAAGGACATTCCGATCAATGCCCAGGGTTACGAGCAGTTGCTGGACACCCTGGCCAATGAGCTGGCTGGTTGCCTCGAAGCGCTCTGATCGCTAGAGCGCAAACGGTAGCGGCAGCGTTACCGTCTGACGTTGCGCCAGGCGGCGTTGGATCTCTTCCGGGTTGTGGATAAGTACGTCCTGGCCAGCGAAGGATTCGGCTGCAATCAAGCGCGAAATCCAGAAGCGTACGCAGGCCAATCGCAGCATCACTGGCCATAGCTGCGCTTCGCTCGGCGTAAAGGCGCGCAGGCCGGCGTAGGCGCCCAGCAGCGCGCGGGCGCGTGGGGCGTCGAGTGTGCCGTCTTCGTCGGAACACCAGTCGTTTACGGCGATGGCCACGTCATACAGCATCGGGCCCGAGCAGGCGTTATAGAAGTCGATCAAACCGGTCAGGTGCGGGCCGTCGAACAGGGCGTTGTCGCGGAACAGGTCGGCATGCAGGTTGGCGCGTGGCAATGCCAGGATGGCGGCATGCTCGCTTTTGATTTCAGCCAGCGCTGCGCTCAATAACGCCTGGCTGGCTGGCGCGAGCTTGGGCAGCAGTTGCGTGCCTTCGCTCAGCATCCAATCCAGGCCACGGTCGGTTTTGCGTTCCAGCACCTGATGGCGAGTAGCGCCATGCAGTTGGCCGAGCAATTTGCCCACCTCGACGCAATGGTGGGCATTGGCGACGCTGACATGCTTGCCGGCCAGACGCGGTTGCAGCAGCGCCGGTTTGCCGGCCAGGCTGCGCAGGGCTTCACCATCGGTGGTGCGCAGGGCGTAGGGGACTGGCAGGCCGGCGGCATGCAGCACGTCCAGCAACTCGATAAAAAACGGCAGGTCTTGTACCGGGCCGCGTTCTACCAAGGTCAGGACGAACTCACCCTGTTCCAGGCTGATAAAGAAATTGCTGTTTTCGCTGCCAGCGCTGATGCCCTGAAAATCCCGCAGACGGCCAAGCCCATAAGGCGCAAGAAACACTTCCAGCTCGGAGCGGGTGAGGGGGGTGAATACCGACATCGAAACCTGCCAACTACCTGTAATGCCGCTGTGCAGCGGCGATGGATTAAGCGCCGCTTACCATTTGAAGATTTCCCAGGCGGGAATCAGCATGTCTGGATTGTCGGAACGAATAAAGTTGCCGTCGCTGCCATCGGCCCGTACCAAGAAGTACGGCTTGCCGCCTTTGGGCGTGACCTTGATGGCGTACAGGAAACCGTTCTGGCGGTATTCCTGGATGGTCTTGTCGCCGTCCTGGCGAATGGTTACATCCGGGTCGCCGGTTACCGGTTCATCCTCGGCATAGGCGTGTACGGCACCAACGGCGAGCAGGCCGGCGAGCAATAAGCTAGAAAGTGTACGCATGGTAACCTTGTCCCTTTGTCGTCAACGGTGCGGTCATTCTAACAGGCTGCAATAAAACTACTGACGCGGCATTCCGGCGCGTGTGCCTTTACCGCTGGCTCAAAAGGCCGTCGTTGCGCCATATCATCGTTGCTACCAACATTGTTGCCCGCTACATTTTTCCGCTGCCCGTACACCACGGCCCGTCTTTTATAGGTTGATTCCGCGCATGTCTCAGACTCCTCTCGTCCTGGTGGACGGCTCGTCCTACCTTTACCGCGCTTTCCACGCCCTGCCGCCGTTGACGACTTCCAAAGGCATGCCAACTGGCGCGGTAAAAGGCGTGTTGAACATGCTTAAAAGCCTGCGCAAGCAATACCCGCAAAGCCCGTTTGCCGTGGTGTTCGACGCCAAGGGCGGCACCTTCCGCGACGAGCTGTTCGCCGACTACAAGGCCAATCGCCCGTCCATGCCGGACGAGCTGCGGGTGCAGATCGAGCCGCTGCATGCCAGCGTGCGTGCCCTGGGGTATCCGCTGCTGTGCGTGGAAGGGGTAGAGGCCGATGACGTGATCGGCACCCTGGCCCGGCAAAGCGCTGCCGCTGGCCGCGACGTGGTGATTTCCACCGGCGACAAAGACATGGCCCAGCTGGTTTGCCCGCACGTTACGCTGGTCAACACCATGTCCGGTAGCGTTTACGACATCGATGGCGTTAAGGAGAAATTTGGTGTCGGTCCTGAGCTGATCATCGACTTCCTGGCGCTGATGGGCGACAAGGTCGACAACATTCCCGGCGTGCCCGGTGTCGGCGAAAAGACCGCCGTAGGCCTGTTGGTAGGCGTGGGCGGTGGCCTGGAAGTGCTCTATGCCAACCTCGACAAAGTACCCGAGCTGCCTATCCGTGGCGCCAAGACGCTGCCGGCCAAATTGCTCGAACACAAGGACATGGCCTTTCTCTCCTACCAATTGGCGACCATCAAGCTGGATGTACCGCTGAATATCGAGATCGACAGCCTGCACCCTGGCGAGCAAGACCGCGCGGCGCTGGCCGAGCTCTATGCCCTGCTGGAATTCAAGACCGGGCTGGATGAGCTGGCCCGTGACGCCAAGGCCGCTGGCATTGCCGCGATTCGTGCTGGTGAGCCGGGGCTGTTCGATGCGCCCGCTGCGGCGCCGGCTGCCAGTGCCGAAGCGCCAACCGCCGACGTTGAGCCGGCGGTAAACAGCTACGAAACCGTGTTGGACGCCGAGCGTTTCGCCCACTGGCTGGAAAAGTTGAACAAGGCCGAGCTGTTTGCCTTCGATACCGAAACCACCGGCCTGGATGCCCAGCAGGCGCAGTTGGTGGGTATCTCCATCGCCGTGCAGGCCGGTGAGGCGGCCTATATTCCGCTGACCCACTCCTATATGGGCGTGCCGGCGCAGCTGGACCGCGACACGGTGCTCAACGCCCTCAAGCCACTGCTCGAAGACCCGAACAAAGCCAAGGTCGGCCAGCACGCCAAGTACGACATCAATATCCTCGCCAACTGCGCCATCGGTGGTGACCCGGACAATGGCATCACCCTGCGTGGGGTGAAGTTCGACAGCATGCTCGAGTCCTATGTGCTCGACTCGGTGGCCACTCGCCACAATATGGACGCCTTGGCGCTCAAGTACCTGGATCACACCACCATTGCCTTCGAAGATATCGCCGGCAAAGGTGCCAAGCAGCTGACCTTCGACCAGATTGCCCTGGAGCAGGCCGGCCCCTACGCCGCCGAAGATGCCGATATCACCCTGCGCCTGCACCAGGTGCTATGGCAAAAGCTGCAGGCCGTGCCGAGCCTGGCCAAGGTGCTGAGCGAGATCGAGATGCCGCTGGTGCCGGTACTGGCGCGGATCGAACGCCAGGGCGCGCTGGTGGACGCCAACCTGCTGGGGCTGCAAAGCAATGAGCTGGGCGAAAAGCTGGTGCAGCTGGAGCGTGAGGCATTCGCCATTGCCGGTGAGGAGTTCAACCTCAGCTCGCCCAAGCAGTTGGGGGTGATCCTCTATGAAAAGCTCGGCATGCCGGTGCTGAGCAAAACCGCCAAAGGCCAGGCGTCCACAGCGGAAGCCGTGTTGGCGGAATTGGCCGAGCAAGACTTTCCGCTGCCCAAGGTGCTGATGCAGTACCGCTCCATGAGCAAGCTGAAAAGCACCTACACCGACCGCCTGCCCGAACAGATCAACCCGCGCACCGGGCGGATTCATACCTCCTACCATCAGGCGGTTACGGCCACCGGGCGTTTGTCGTCCACCGACCCGAACCTGCAGAACATTCCGATTCGCACCGCTGAAGGCCGCCGTATTCGCCAGGCCTTTATCGCACCACCGGGCTACAAACTGCTGGCGGCGGACTACTCGCAAATCGAGCTGCGCATCATGGCGCACCTGGCCCAGGACGAAGGGCTGTTGCATGCCTTTCGCAATGACCTGGATGTGCACCGGGCGACCGCTGCCGAGGTGTTTGGCGTAGCGCTGGAAGACGTCACCACCGATATGCGCCGCAAGGCCAAGGCCATCAACTTTGGCCTGATCTACGGCATGAGCGCGTTTGGCCTGGCCAAGCAGATCGGCGTCGACCGCAAGGAATCGCAGGCCTATATCGACCGCTACTTCGCCCGCTACCCCGGCGTGTTGTCGTATATGGAGCGCACCCGCGAGCAGGCCAGCGAGCAGGGGTATGTCGAAACCCTGTTTGGCCGCCGCCTGTATCTGCCAGATATCCATTCGAAAAACGCCGGCCTGCGCAAAGGCGCCGAGCGCACGGCGATCAACGCGCCAATGCAGGGCACGGCCGCCGATATCATCAAGCGCGCCATGGTCAAAGTAGACGCCTGGCTCACTGAGTCGGGGCTCGATGCCAGAGTCATCCTGCAGGTACACGACGAATTGGTGTTGGAGGTACGCGAAGACTTGCTCGACACCGTCAGCGCCGAAATCCGTCTGCAGATGAGTGCCGCTGCCGAATTGGATGTGCCATTGCTGGTTGAAGT
>JBCECW010000037.1:11445-12634 GCA_039207785.1 Pseudomonas sp.
ACGAGGCCCACTAAAACGATGCTTTTCGCCGCGGCATAACGTCGCAGTGAAGACGCTTAGTTAGGAAGCTATTGGAATGAGCGAGAGGGTTTTTATTGCTAACGGGTTTTAAGCCCGTGGTGAACTTTCCGCAAAACAGGGCGGTCAGAGTTACTGAATGGCTGATGAAGCCCTTCGGTGCTCCTATGTTGTGTTAAGTGTTGGCAGATATCTGAGCCCCGCCCTAGCGGTTCAGACCCTTAAACCCCGAGCCTCTCCCTCCCCATACGAAGCTCGGGGTTTTTTTTGCCTGCGATTCAGGCCGCAGGCGGCGTATCTTCTAGCTCCATCCAGCGCGCCAGCACGGCCTGCGCCTCCTCGACGCCCATGCGCTTGGGGGCCGAAAACAACTGGATCGTTACCCCATCACCCCAGCCTTTGCGCAGGTCTGTCTGCACTTTCAGCAGGGCATTCTTGGCGGCGCCGTAGGCCAGTTTGTCGGCCTTGGTCAGCAGGATATGCATAGGCATTTGGCTGGCTGCAGACCAGTCGAGCATCAGCCGGTCGAACTCGGTGAGCGGGTGACGGATATCCATCATCAGCATCAAACCCTTCAGGCTTTCGCGGCTACCCAGGTAGGCCTCCAGGTGGCGCTGCCAGTGCAGTTTCAGCGGAATTGGCACCTTGGCGTAGCCATAACCCGGCAGGTCGACCAGGCGGCGTTCCTCGTCCAGGCGGAAGAAGTTCAGCAGTTGCGTGCGGCCTGGCGTCTTCGAGGTGCGCGCCAGGCTGGCGTGGGTCAGGGTGTTCAGCGCGCTGGATTTACCGGCGTTGGAACGCCCGGCAAAGGCCACTTCAAAGCCCTGGTCGTCGGGGCATTGGTCTACTTTTGCGGCGCTGATCATAAAGGCGGCCTGTTGGCACAGACCGATAATGGGGTTCTTGAATTGCATCGAATTTTCCGGTGAGGAGAGTGCCAGCGAGTGGCCCGGCGTGCGGTGTCGCTTCCGTTTCAGTGACGCCAGTATATAATGCCGCAGATTTTGTGTGCGCTTTGTCCGGAACACGGGCAAGGATTGCTATAAGGATTTTCCGATTTCGCGCGTTAGAACGCGGGACGTTCCTCACTGATGAGGTTGATCTGATGAAGTTGTTGCTGCTTGCAGCCACTACCTTGTTGTTGTCCTCGATGGCTGATGCAGCCCAGGAC
>JBCECW010000038.1:0-3819 GCA_039207785.1 Pseudomonas sp.
ATCCAGCGCCTGGCAGGCAGCTTTGGGTTGGTCCCAGCGGCTGAGGCTGGCGCGAGGAAAGGCGCGGGCCAGGATGGCGTCGTAACGCAGGCCCTGGCCGGCTTGCTCCACAGCCCCTTGCCAGGCCAGGCGATCCGGGCCGGCCTTGTCGCTGTGGTAGTTCACCGGGCTGCCGGCCAGCACCAGGTCACTGGTCCAGGCGGCGATTTGCCGGGCGCCGTCGCTGGCCGGGCGCGGGGCCACGCGCTGGCTGGCGCTGCTGTCGGCGATGGCCAGGCAGTCGCCGCTGCGCGTGGCGCTTTGCAGCAGGTAGGTGCGGATGATCACAGCCAGGGCCTTGGCCGCCTCGGCTGGTTGCGCCGAGGCTTCGCGATCAAGCACCCGCGCGACATAGTCTTCGCGGCTTAGCCGCGCGGTCAGCTGGCCATCGGCGCCGACAAACAGTTCGCCGTCACTGCTGATGGGCAGGCGGTTGCCGTTGGCAAATTGCACCTCGTAGTCGCCGCGCAAGGCGCCAGCCGCCACCAGTTGGCCGGTGGCCTTATTGCGCACCTGGCGCACCGGGTAGCGGGCAAATAATTGCACCTCTACGCATTGGCCAGGCGTGGCGGCGGGTGGCGTGGGCAAGGCGCTGCCCAGCGCCTCGGCGTAGTCCTTGAGAAGCCGTTGGCTGGTGCCGCTGCCGCCAGCCCAGACCGGCGTGCCGTCCACCAGCCAGCCGGCAAAACCGCCCTGGCGTGCCTGGGCATCGTGGTCGGCCAACCAGCTCCAGGTTTTAACCCGCAAACGGCCACCCAGGGCGCCCAGGGTGACGCCTTCGGGCGCATGCAGCATCACGTCGAGCAGTAACCGCCGCGCCTGTTCCTGTGCCGGCAGGTCGGCCAACTGGTGCAACAGTTCGCTTACCGCCACCCGCTGTTGCGGTTGCAGGTTAGCCATCTCGCTTAGCCACAGCGGTGCCTGGCGTTGTTGCCAATAGGTGCGCCAGGCGTTGGTATCGAGTTTGAGGTTGGCGGGGGCAAAGTACAGGCCACAGCTTTGCGTCAGCGCCTGGTCGCGCTCGATACGCTCGCCGGCCTTGCAGCAGTACACCTCGTCGCGGTCCTGGCCTTTGCAGGTGTAGCCGACCTCGGGTTTGCCGGTGTCGACCAGGTAGCTGTAAACGAACAACTTCCACAGGCTACCCAGCGGTGCCTTGAGGTCGGCCGGTAACGGCCCACGGCTCAACACACCCTGCTGGTTCAGGTGCAGCAACTGGCTGGCCGGCGGCGCGCCAATGGCCAGTTGCAGCGGCGCTTCCCCGGCTCTGGCGAGCAGGGGGAGCAGCGCAATGCACAACCAGCCCAGGCGCACGGCTTATTCGACCTTCAGGTTGCCGTAGCTAGGCTCGCTTTCCAGCGCCTGGTCTTGCGGCGCGTACATACGCACGTAACGCGCCGGCGGCAGAGAGAACTCGCCCTTCTGCGAGAAGCGCACCAGATGGCGCACGGTCAGCCCACCTTGCAGGCTGTCCACCGGCACGGCGTACAGCAGTTGGCCGTCTTCGAAGCGGGCTTTTTCCAGCGGCGCGGCTTCTTCGGAATCCAGGCCGCTGACTTGAATGCCCCAGGTGGTGCGTTCCACATCAGCGCCCGGCGGCAGCGGCACTTCCAACAGGCCGTAGCGCAGGGCGCGGGCGTCTTCGCTGCTGAGATTGACTTCGTCCAGGTAGAGGTCGTCGCCGGAGATGGCTTCGCCTTCGCCAACTTCCTTCACGCTAAAGGTAAAGGCGGTATCGCCCGGCACCAGGCGCAGCAGACGGCGGCTTAGGCTCACCGGCAGTACGCCCGGCTTGCCCTGGGCGCTGCGGTAGCTCAAGGCGACGTTGACGGGCTCGGTCACCGAGGCCGGCAAGTCCAGCGCAGCCGGCACGCCCTGACCTACCCAGCGCCATTGGTTTTCACCACTGGCGCGTGGTTCGGCCACCCAACCTTCGCCCGGTTTCAGTTCGCTTGGCGCGGCCTTTTGCTGGCTGGCGGCTTGCAGCCAGGTCAGGGCCAGGGCGCGTTCCAGCGTGGATTGCTCCGGCGCCAGACGTTGCAGCAGGACCTTGGCCTGGGCGGCATCAACACCGGCGAGCTTGGCCTTGAGGCTGGCTACAAACGGATGCTCGCTGGCGTTGACCAGTTCCTGTGCACCGCTCAGTTGTTCGCTGAAGCCTGCCGGCAGGGCCACCTTGCTGTGCTTGGCCAAATCGGCGGCCAGAACACGCGCCACGGCCAGGCCAAGCTTGGAGTTGGGCGCCATCAGAATCAGGCTGGTTTCGCCGTCATCGCTGGGGGTTTGCTCCGTTTCGGCAGGCTGCACGCTGGCGACGTCGGTACGCGGGGCTTCGGCCGCCGCGTCGTCGGTCGCGGCGTCGACCTTGGCCGCCACTTCGGCATCGGCCTTGGCCTGCACCTCGTGGTTGGCCAGGTCGGTCAGCAAGCCTTCCACCAGGGTGTTGATCGGCAGTTGCATATCCTTGGCAAACGCCAGGATCAGCGCCCGCTGCAGCAACGGCGTGCTGGTAGCCTGCTTGGCGTAGATATCCATCACCCGCTGCCAATGATCGGCCGGCAGGCTCAGTTCCAGCGCCTGGCTGGCGTACCAGTCGGCGTAGTAGGCGTAGGCGGTGAGGAAGGCATCCGGCTCCTCGCCCTGCCCCCACCAGGTGAACGTCGCTTCCGGCCCGGCCATTTGCACCAGACGCAAGCGGCTGTTTTGCATAATCAGGCGCAGGCGGTCGGTGACGCGTTTCTCCACTCGGCCACCGTCAGCGTTGCCCGCCTCGGCTTTGCTTAGCAGCGGATAGGCCAGGCTCAACGGCAGCAGGCGGCTGGCGGTTTGCTCAACGCAACCGTAGGGGTACTCCAGCAGGTCATCGAGGTTGCTGTTGAATAGCGCGCTAGCGCTGTCGTCCAGGCGCAGGCTGATATCGCGGGCATCGGCCGGCAGTTGCAGGGCATTGGCCCCCGCATTGGCGGCCAGGCGCTGGGTTTGCAGGTCTTGCCAGCCTTTGCCGACGGTGCGCAGGT
Source organism: Pseudomonas sp. (assembly GCA_039207785.1). Classification (GTDB taxonomy): domain Bacteria; phylum Pseudomonadota; class Gammaproteobacteria; order Pseudomonadales; family Pseudomonadaceae; genus Aquipseudomonas. The sequence continues at coordinate 3,057 of JBCECW010000038.1, forward strand.
TGACCGCCAGGGCGTCTACCGGCTTGCCGTCGAGCAGCAGCTCGGCTTTCCATTCCCCGCCCTGCACCGGCACTTTCGGCAGCGGCAGGTAGTTGATGCCTTTGCCCAGGTCGAGGGTGATGCGGCGCTCCTGGCCATTGAAGTGGCTGACCAGCTCGGCCTTCGGGTTCTGCTCGCCCTGGTTGAAGATAAACACGCCCATGGCCGGTTTATCGTCGGCGCGGAACTGGGTCGGGCCGCTCCATTTCAGGTACAGCGGTTTTTCCGAACGGATAAATTGCTTCTTCTGCCCCACGCTGCCGGCCTCGCTGACGGCGCGGGCGGTAATGCGCCAGCGGGTCAGCGAGTCGGGCATACGGAAGGTGATCTTGGCGTGGCCCTCGGCATCGGTGACCAGATCGGGCTGCCAGGCAGCGGTGTCGACTTCTTCGCGGCGCGGACGCTCCAGCACTTTGACGCTGCGGTCGCTGCGGTTGGCTTTGCCAGGCGCGGTAGGCGAGCCCGGCAGGGCCACGTCGTAGCTGATAAACGACAGGCTGGCGCTGGTGCGCACATTGTTGCGGCGCGGGTGGTAGAAGAACTGGTCGATGCTCGGCGCAATTTCCGGCTGCAGGGCGTAGATCATTTCATCCACCACGCTGACGGTCAGGCGCGTGCCCACCGGCTTGCCAGCGAACTGGGTGCTGAGGTCGATGGTCACCAGGTCGCCCGGCTGGTACTGCTCTTTGTCGGCGGCAATGGCGATCTCGATCTGCGGTGCGGC
>JBCECW010000038.1:3829-12579 GCA_039207785.1 Pseudomonas sp.
CGCGATGTCCAGTTCGATCGAGGGCACCACGACCTTGATGCCGGCGTTCTGGAAGCTGTAGTCGCCGCCTTTGGTGTACAGGGCGGAGAAGGTCAGGTTCGGCGAGAAGGTTTCGGTCACCGGAATGCGCGCGCGGTATTGGGTGTCGCTGAGTTTTTCCAGCTTCAACCAGTCGCCGCCTTTACTCAGCAGCGCAGTGGCTTCCACCGAATCGCGCTCCAGGGTCAGCAGGGCATCGCCCACCGGCTCGGGGAAGGTGATCAGCGCCAGGGCTTCGTCGCCGGCTTTGTATTCAGGTTTATCCAGCACGATCTCGATGGTGCCGGCCACGGCCTTGACGCCGTCACCGCTGACCGAGTGGCCGGTGGCGCCGAGGATCAGGCCGTGTTCGTCCTTGATGGTGATGCTGTAGGAGCCTGGGCGTTCGAAGGTCAGGTCGAAGCCGTCGGCATCGGCCGCCAGGGTGCCGCTGTCTTTGCTCTGGTCTTCCAGGCGCACCCATTCGTAGCGCGCCGGTTTATGGCTTTCTTTTTTCTGCCCCTGGGCGGTTTCGCTGCGGTAGCTGAAGTGCACTTTATCGGCGGCGGCGCTAAAGCGTTGCGGCGCACTGAGGCGATAACGGGCTGCGCCACGTTCAATCAAGATTTCCTTGCTGGCCTTGACCCGGTAAGCCGCGCCATCGCTGGCAAATACGGTGAGCAGGTAGCGGCTGGGTTTGTCCGCCGCCGGCAGTTTCAGCTCGGCACGGCCGCTGCTGTCGGTGCTGACTTCGGTAGTCGCCAGCTCCACCGGGAATTGCCCGAGGTATTGCAGTTCGTTGTCGATCATCGACAGCTGCTGGGCGCGCAGGGTCAGTTGCACCTTGGCGTCTTTCACTGGCTTGCCGTCGGGGTAGACCAGCACCAGGCTGCCGGTGACTTCTTCGCCGGTACGGAAGTCGGGCTTGGCCAGGTCCATGGCGATTTCAAAGTGCGGCTTGATGTAGTCGGCGACGCGGAAGGCGCTGCTGTATTGCTGCTCGCGGTAGGTAAAACGCAGCTCGTAGCCACCGGCCACGGCATTGTTGGGCAACTGGAAGCGGCCTTGACTACCGGCTTTGCTGTCCATGTTCAGGTCGAGGGTTTGCAGGGCGGTGCCGTTGGCATCCAGCACGCTGAGCTTGATCGGCGCACTGGTGGGGGCCACCGAGTCGCGGGCGTTCTTGAATTCACGGCCGAGGATTTTCACTTCCACCCAGTCGCCGGGGCGGTACAGCGGGCGGTCGGTAAAGGCGTAGAGCTTGGTGTCGTAGATTTCGCTGTCGTAGTAGAAGTTTTCCGAGACGAATACGCCGCCTTCGCTGTCTTCGCCCAGCACATAGGAGCGCTCGGGGCTGGCGTGCTTGAGGCGCAACAGGCCCTGGGCATCGGTGCTGCCGCTGCTCATTACGCCCAGGCCGTCACTCCACAACACCTTGGCGTTGGGCACCACGCTGCCTTCGTGTTTGCGCGCGGTCCACACCAGCAGTTGTTCGCCGGCGATCTTGCTCACCGCCACGGTGTTGGAGACAAACACCAGGGTGGTAGCGCGGTATTTACCCACCAGCGCTTCCACCAGGTACAGGCCGGGTTTCAGCTTGCCCAGCGGTACATAGACGTTGCCCGGGTTGACGGTGATGAAGTCGCTGGACGAGCCGGCCAGCTCCACGCCTTTGGGCGGCTGAATGGCCTTGGCGTCCCACAGCGGATAGCGGAATTGCGCCACCAGCGGCAGGCCTTTCATGGGCGCAAATTGCGGGGCGTTTTCGTACTGGGTGGGGGTGGCGATGGCCGCGCCCATTTTCAGCTCGGGGGCTTCTTCGGTGACGTTTTTGCGTGACTCATAGGAGAACGCCCGCTGCATCACGCGGCGGGATTTGCGGTACCAGTTGTCCCACAGGTACGACAGGGTATTGGCCAGGCCTTCGCCCTTGAATTCCCCTTCGGCGACCACGCGGTGCAGGTTTTTCTGGCGCTTGAGAAACTCCAGCGGCTGCTCGATGCGGTACACGCGCATATCCACGCCGCCGTAGGGCTCCATGGTGTAGCGCCGGTAATCGCGGCCGGGCGCTTCCAGGCGCACCTGGGCCACTTCGTCGGTGGCAAAGCTGGAGTCGGCCAACAGGAAGAACGACTCCCCCGCTATCGGCGTATAGCCGCTGGGGTTGACGCTATCTTCGGCGTGCAGCGCCGCGGCGGGCAGCAGCAGGCTCGCGACCAGGGCCAAGCCCAGCGTACGAGCCTTCATCGAGTAAGAAACTGCAAGCGATAGATGCCGATGTAGTTGGGATTGGATTCGTCGGGTATCCATCGGGTGTCCTTCCATGTCATGAGTTGTTGCACGCTGACCGAACGCATGCCGTTATCGGTCGGCGTGGTGGTGCCTGTGTGGTAAGCGATTTCGCGACCCATCCAGATCATCAGATGTTGGTCATCGCCTTGGTCGAAAAAAATCAGGTCGCCGGGCCGCGCCTGGTTAAGGTCGCGGCCCAGAAATTGGCTGTTGTACTGGATCAGTTTGATCGCGTTGACGTAGGGCCCCACCTTGCCGCCGCCCTGTTGCCATTGCTGCGCCAGGCGGCGCTGCTCGTCTTGCAGTTGCAGCTCGGGCGGCAAGTAGCGGTTGGAGAGGCCATTGGCGCGCAGCCACTTGGCGTCGTGCACTTTCAAGGCTTCGTTGGCGGCAAAGCGCACCAGACCGGCACAGTCTTGCTGGTGCCAGCGCGGGCTCGGGCCCTGGCGCAGTTGCTCCTGGGCGATACGCACAAACCAGGCGCGAAACACCTGCGACTGCTCGGCGTCCAGCGGCGCGATGGCTTGTGCCGTGGCGCAGGCCAGCGTCGGCAGCATCAAGCTACCGAGCAGCACCAGCATGACTACCGCGCGTGATCTCACAGCGAACGCCACTCCAGCGGCAGCCATTGCCAGCTGCTATCGGCGGCGGCATCGGCTGGCAGGGTCAGCGCGTAGCTGTTGTGCCCGGCCAAGGCTTTCAACTTGGGCAGCAGCAGGGTTTGCGCGGCGTTGCGGAAGACCGGTTCCATATCGCTGGGCAGCGCATCCAGGGTTTCCTGTTCGAACAGGCTGGAGAGCGTGGCCGGCGCCAGATAGGCCGGCACCACCTTGTCTTTGGGCAGTACATCGGCCAGCGGCGGGAAGCGTTTTTCCAGGGCGTCGAGGCCTTTGGCGACCAGGGCATCGTCCAGGGAGAACAACAGGGTCGAGCCATGGCGCAGCAGGCTGACGCGGAAGAAGCCGGTGGTCAGCATGGCGTCCGGTACTTGCGCTTCGCTGATCGGGTACTGGCCGAAGTTGGAGCTGACTTCGCGTTGCCACACGTGGCCGTAGGGGCGCACTTCGTCGCTAACCGGGAAGATGCCGCCTTCGGCATTGGATTCCCAGGCACCGATCACCGAGCCAAACAGATTGCCGAGGTTGGCATCCAGGTCGCTGCCGGCCTTGTCGTCCAGCTGGCCCACCAGCAGCGGGCTGTGCAGGCGCGAATTGGGGTACCAGCACAGGCCGGCGGCGCCGGTCAGGTGTTCGCTCAATTGCTTGGCCACGGCCGGTTCGGCACCGACCTTGGCGAGCATTTTTTCATGCACGGCCGGCGCTACCGGCAAGGCCACGCAGGCGCTGGCGCCCATGGGCATGGCGCGCCAGATAGGGCTGAAGTCGAGGTTGGTTTTATCGTCGGCTTCGTTCAGGGCCAGGTAGCTGTGCCAGCCGGCGCCGTCCATCTCAAAACGCAGTCCGGCGAAGCTGGGGATAAAGCGCTGGTAGCCCATGGCAACGTAGTCGCTGCCCAGGGAAATACGCTGCTTGAGCTCGCCGCGGTCCTTCAGGCCAAAGCCTTCGGTAAAGGCGGCTTCGCCGTTAAGCATGGCTTCCACCGCTTCGGTGGCGCCCTTGCCCAGTTGCGCCCCTTCGCTGTCGCTGTCCAGCAGCATGCCGGGGTTGGAGAGCATGACCAGCTTGTCGCCATGGCTGGCGAACAGCAGGGCGCGCTCGCCGTTGTAGCGCAGGCGGTAGAGCGGCACGGCATCGCCGTCGACATTCAGCTCGGCCACCTGGCGCAGCTGGGTGTCATCGGTGGCGACATGGGCCAGGGGCTCCAGCAGACGGGCCAGGCCGCCGCGGTCCATCAGCACGATAAAGTTCTTCAGCTTGCCGTCGGCACCGCGCCACAGGGCGACCTGGGCGGGCTGGTCGAGCAGTTGTTCGATCAGGGTGTCCTGCAGTTGCAGGTCATGCTCGTAGACGATCCGCCGCAGGCTGCCGGTAATGCCCAGGCGATCGGGGTTGGACTCGTAGTAGAACACCAGGTCTTCGGTGAGGGTGTCGCGCAGCAGCGGCACGGCCAGCAGGTCTTTGGGCAGGCGGCTGAGGGATTCGCTCTCGATCAGCACCTGCGGGCGTTGCAGGTCCAGTTGCAGCTCGCTGCTTTCGGCCAGGGTGCGCGGCGGCGCCATATGCTGCTGCCACCAGGCGAGCACGCCGGCGCCGGCAAACAGCGGCACGGCAATCGCCACGGCAATCAGGGCCCGGCGTTTGCGCCCGGCCTGACCTTGCTGGGGGGCGTTATCCCCGGTCTGGGTGGTGTTTTCGCTCATCTCTAAAACCCCAATTCGTCCTTGCTGCGGCGCGTGTTGTGCCCGCGTGCTCAATAGTTGAATGACTTGATCAGCTGCAGGTCACCAATACCGCGCAACGGCACGATAAAGGTCTCGCGTTTTTCGTTCGGCGTGTTTTCGTTGAACACCAGGCTGATCTGCGCGGTGATCACTTCGTTCTGGTTGCTGCCGGCGGTGAAGTTGTAGCCCTGGCTATTGAGGTTGCCCCAGTAGTTGACGAACACCAGGTAGCGGCCGTGCAGCGGCGCGGTCATGGTGAACATCTCGGGGCCGGGACCGTCGACGCTGTCTACGTCGAGGCCGCCGCCGTTGCTCATTACCGGGTCGGCCCAGAAGGCGTGCTGGCCATCGGGGGTGACCACATGCAGGTCGAGCTCGGCCTTGGGGTCGTCCCAGCCAAGCACGATGCGCACCCGCGCCGGGGTCTTGCTGGTATTGGCTTCGTAGAACTGCACGCGCTTGAGCGACTGGCCGTCGCCGCTGACCACTTCCACGCTGTTGGAGCCGGCGCCGAAGTTATAGGGGCGTACGAAGCGGCCCTGCTCGTCGGTGTACAGCGGCAGCGGGTTGCCGTTGACCACCAGGCGATGGGGTTGGCGAGTGCCTTGTAGGTTTTTCAGGGTGCCTTCGATCAGGCTGCGGCCGCGTTGGGCGCCACGATCAATAGGCGGGGTGGGATAAGCGACGCGGGCGTCGTCGGCGCGTGGCAGCAGGCCGGAGTAGCGCCAGCCGGCGACCGGTCCTTGCAGATCAACAGCGGGCTCTGCCACGGCATTGGCGCACAGCGCGGCCAGGCAGAACAACAACAGGGAGCGCATGCATAATCCTTTAGGCGTGCGGGAGGCGGCAAAGGTAGCGCTAGCTCAGAAGCCTGACAATGACCGTTCGACACAATTTGCAAGAGTTACCAAGTGGCTCACAGCGCCTGCCTGGCAACGCTTACATCCAGCCGCCCCATTGCAGGAAGACGATGCCGATATTGGTGGTGATGGCCGCCACCAGGGTGGTGATCACGATAATGGCCGCCGCCAGTTCATGGTTGCCGTTGGCCGCCTTGGCCATGACAAAACTGGCCGCCGCCGTCGGGCTGGCGAAGTAGAGGAACAGCACGCCCAGGTCGGCGCCGCGAAAACCGAAGGCAAAGGCGCCGGCGGTGGAAACCATCGGCAGCCAGACCATCTTCATCAGGCTGGCGCTGATGGCCAACGCCCCGCTCTTGCGCAACGAGGCCAGCGACAGGGTGCCGCCAATGCAGATCAGCGCCAGCGGCATGGTCAGCTGCGCCAGGTACTCGCCCGAGGTGATCAGCCAGGCCGGCAGCGCAATCTGCCAATAGGCAAAGGGGATGGCCGACAGCACGCCAATGATCAGCGGGTTGCAGATGATGCTTTTGCTGATGCTCCACACATCCGACTTGGCGCTGGGGCTGTAGATAGCCAGCACGATGGCCGAGAGGCTGTTATAGGAAAGGATCACCACGCCAGCGAGGATGCCGCCCAGCGACAAGCCGTAGTCGCCATACAGGCTGGTGGCCAGGGCCAGGCCGATAATGCCGTTGTTGCCGCGAAAGGCGCCCTGGGTATACACGCCGCGGTCGGCCACCGGCACCCGCCAGATGGCCCAGCCCCAGGCCAGGAGAAAACCGACCACCGTGGCCAGCACAAAATAGCCGAGCACCGCCGGCTGCATGGCCGTGCGCAAATCGGCATGGATGATCGCCAGGAACAGCATGACCGGCATGCTGACGTTAAACACCAGGCCCGAGGCGGTGGTGATAAAGGCGCCGTCGATCAACGCCAGGCGTTTGAGGAACACGCCAAGAAACAGCATGGCAAACACCGGCATGGTGATGCCGAACGTGGCGGCGATAATCGCGAACATGGGGGGTAAAACCGGGCGGGTGTCGTTAGGCGGCTAATGATAAGCCAGGAAAGCAACGAGCGCGAACCGGGTTTTCAGGCGGGATTGGCGAAGGCCGCCTGGTTAGACGGCCATTCCACTATCAACAGGGCTGGGACAGACGTTAACGCGTGCCGCCCTGGCTCAGGCCGAACATCAATAACAGCAGATCCTGGTCAGGGCGTACGGCCAGGTCCGCCTTGGCCACCCGCGGCGCCGAACACTGGTTTTGCGCCGACAGCGAGTGCAGCACTGCCGGCCCCGGTTCATGCCAGGCGGCGGCGGCAAATGAGGCAACGCCCAGTGCGCCGATGAGGAATACACCTCGTGCAATATCTAGCTTCATGTCACAACCCTTTGATAGCGCTGCCAAACGCCGTGGAATGACCATAGATAACATGTTGCCAGTCTGCATCGCTCCACGACGAATGGCGGCGTAATTGCCGAAGGTCGTGACGAGCGGCTTGTTGCCGGGTAAGGCGACGGCGCGATTTTTCCAGGTCCAGCACGCCCACATCGAACGTCGCGCCAGCGCCCTCGCCTTGCACGCGGATAAACACGTGTTTGGAGTACAGGCAGTTGTGTTGCCAGCGCGCGTTGTTCATGCGCGCGATCATTGTGCCCACAGCCTGCATCACTTTTTCGTGAAATGCCTCGCCATGGCGCTCACGCCCGCCATTGGCATGCCACTGGTCAATCTCGATAAAGCCTTTGAATTCCGCCGTCACCAGCAGCGCCCGCCAGGCATGCTCGGCGTCGCGCTCGGCGCCGCAATACACCACTTGCGGCACGTTGATGCCCAGGCGGTGCAAGCAGGTCAGCGCCTTGAGTTCGCGCAATACGGTGGGGCGGCCGAAAGGATGCAAGAGGCTGTGATAGATGTGCCCGACCTGGCGCTTGGCATAGAGCAAGCTGCCGTCGTTGCTGTAGATCCGCTGTACCCCACTGACACCACCGCGCCGGCTATTGGGTTCTTCCACCCATTCGCCTTGTTGTTGCCACCATTGTTCGAACAAGCCGGGAGCCGGCGAATGCAACGCTGCGGTCATGCGTGTGTCCTTGTACGGAAGATATAAAGCTGCCGCCCGTTAGCGGGGGCGATATCCCTTTAAAGGCCTGGGAAGGCTCAGACGCGGTCGAGTGAGTTTTTGTAAGAACTCGACCGACATGGAATGTAACAGCCTTTGTCTGCACATTGGGGGCCAAGTTCAGAAATTACCTACCAAACGTCGGTCAATTCACCGCTATCCATCGCAAACCCTCTAGTTAGCGGCTTCCGCCAACACCACCCGAAAACGACAACCGCTAGGCTCGGCTGCACTCAAGCTGACCTGCCAGCCCTGGCTTGCACAAACCCGTTGCACCAGCGACAAGCCGAGCCCCAAACCATCGCCGCGCTGGCTGTCGCCGCGCACAAACGGCTGGAACATGGCTTCGCGCTGGTTTTCCGGAATACCTACCCCGGTGTCCTCCACCATAAAACCGTCGGCCAGCAGGGTCAGGGTGATATGCCCGCTGTCGGTGTAATGCAGGGCATTGCGCAGCAGGTTGCCCATGACGGTGCGCAGGAAGGTGCCGTTGAACTGGCCAGGCATCGCCTGCTCGGCCTGGTAGCGCAGTTGCAGGCCTTTATGCTCGATAGCGCCGCGCCACAGCTCGATCAGCTCGTGGGCCGCGCCTTCCAGGCTGATGGTCGGGATATGGCTGGCTTCGGTGTTTTGCGCCCGTGCCAGGAGGAAGAAGGTTTGCACCAGCGCCCGCATATCTTCGCAAGCCCGGGAAATACGCTGCACCTGGGCCCGCGCGCGGTCATCGAGGTTGGGGTTTTCCAGCAGCAGTTCACAAGAGCTGGCCAGCACCATCAGCGGTGTACGCAGTTCATGGCTGACGTCACTGGTAAACAGGCGCTCGCGGGTCAGCGCGTGGCGCAGCAGGCCCAGGGTGGTGTCGAACGATGCGGCCAGTTGCCCCACTTCATCGGCCGCATAGTCCGGCGCCAAGGGCGGGGCCAGGGACAGCAACTGGTCAGGGTGGCGCACCTGGCGGGATAAACGCACCACCGGTTCGATCACCTTGCGGGCGAGGAACAGGCCCAGAAACACCGCCAGCGCCACGCACAAGACAAAACCGATCCACACCGTGGTGTAGAGCGCACGCTCGCGCTCCTCGAATTCGCTCTGGTCTTGCAGCAGCACATACT
>JBCECW010000039.1:0-3294 GCA_039207785.1 Pseudomonas sp.
TGCCGCTGCCATCCGGGCGGCGTCCGCAGGCACGGTAGACATGGCATTCGACATGGTTGGCAACGCCTCGGATCCGAAGGCTACGCTTGCGGCGTTGCACAGCCTGCGCGGCGCGGGGCGCCTGGTGCTGATGGGCAGCATGGGCGTCCCGTTCGAGATCACCGACGGCCTGGACAAGTTGGGCGAAGCCCTGGGCCTGCCATCGTCCTCTGGCAGCGATAGCCCGGACAGCACCACCGAGATTTCCGGTGACTACAGCGGCCGCAATTACCAGGCGCAGGCGCAGAGTTTCAACCTCGACCTGACCACCCTGGACGGCGACAAGATCCATATCAAGGCCGCCAATGCGGCCTCCAGCGAGACCACCAAGTCGGCCGATGGCTCATCGACCAAAACCATGCAGGTGGCCGGTTATTCGGTGGAAGTCGACGGTGATCTGAGCGATGCGGAAATGGCTTCGCTCAAGGATCTGTTCAGCAAGGTCTCCGATATCTCCGACAAGTTCTATTCCGGCGATTTGCAGGGCGCCTTCGACCAGGCGGTAAAGCTGGATATCAACGGCACCCAGCTGGCGAGCATGTCGCTGAATATGACCACAGCCAGCGTGCGCGCCACCGAGGCCTATGGTTCGGTAGCCGGTGGCAGCAAGGCCGGGGCCAGCAACAGTGCCTTGCAGGACTACGCCAAGAGCCTGGTGGATGGCCTGCAGACGGCCAGCGGGCTGTCGGATGACCCAGCGAAAACCATGTCCAACCTGCTCAAAGGCGCATTCAGCCTCGACGATCGTTTCGACCAGGACGACCTGAACAAAGCCCAGACCCTCAACGACCGCCTGCTCGATGGCCTCAAGGGCCTGACCGCGCCGCAGACGCAAACTGTGGCCAAAGCCAGCGACGAGTGAGTCGGCTAAACTGCGCCTCATCTTTTTTATGAGGCGCAGCAATGCTTCCTGAATGCCAACTGTTCGGCACCCTGGGGTGTCATCTCTGTGAAGTGGCCGAAGCGCTGCTGATGCCCTTTGTCGAGCACGGTCTGCTGGTTGAACTGGTGGATATCGGTGACGACGAGGCGCAGGTGGAAACCTACGGCCTGCGTATTCCGGTGCTGCGCCGCTGTGATAACGGCGCGGAGCTGAACTGGCCGTTCGATGCCGACCAGGTGGCGGCGTTTCTACGCTGAATCAGTTGTCGCGCGAGTCGCCACGGCGACGCGGTGGCGGTGGGGTATCTTCAAAAACGGCTGCCACTTCGGCGGCCATTTTTTCGCTGGGGAAAGGGCCCGCCACCTGTTCGCCAGCGGCCGAACACATCCACCAGTTGCCGGCACCGATCTGCTTGATCACATAGCCGTTTACGGTTTTTTCCGCGCTCATTGTCTGTTCTCTGCAAGGGGGAAATTGGCTGCTGTAACAGCATAAAAGCTAGCCAATAAAAAACCCGCCGAGAGGGCGGGTTTTTCAGGGATTGGTCGGAGAGACAGGATTCGAACCTGCGACCTTCTCGTCCCGAACGAGACGCGCTACCAAGCTGCGCTACACTCCGAATGGAGCCAGATTCTACTGAAAAAGTTTTAGCGCACAAGGGGTTAGCTGGAAAATTTTCTTCCGTCCGCTAACCCTTTTGGGCATGAGGCGGGCGCTCGCTTAGAGCTCTTTTACCGTGCGTACCTGGTCCTTGTTGACCTTGGTGCGCTTGCCGTCCAGCTGCTCGAATTCATAGAAACCGGAGTCGCTGTCGTATTCCGGTTGGTCGACGGTCTGGATCTCGCGACCATCGTTCAAGGTAATCACCGACGGCGAGGAACAGCCGGCGAGGGCAACGAGGCCAAGGGCCAAGGTCAGGGCGGGAATAATCCGCTGATGCATGTTTTTTTCTCCGTTAATGGCTCTGCTTTTTTTACGCTGCATAAGACGTGGGGGTATCCCTCAAGTTCACTAGTGGCGCAAAAGCCTCGCAGCTAACCCTCGGTACTGGCCAACAACTCCGGCGTATTCAGGTTAGCCAAGCGCCCATCGTCCTCGGCCAAATCCAGATAAATCGCTCCATGCAGCTCGAACACCTGGCGCGGGCTGCGTTTGCCCGCCTGCCAGGCCTGTTCCACCCCCGGTGCAATCGCCGTAGGCAGCAGGCTGAACAGCGGCTCCCACTGTGCGCCTCGGCGCAGCATCAAGGGTTTTTGCTGCTCGATAGCGAGTTGCCCCATGGCCTGCAACAAAGGCAAATCCACCAGCGGTGCATCGCACGGCAACACCAACAGCCATGGGTGACGGGTCACCGCCAGGCCGGCGCGGATACCCGCCAGCGGGCCGCAAAAATCCTCGTTGCCGTCGCTGACCAGTTGATCGGCGTAGGGCGCATAGGTGTCGTGGTTACGGTTGCAGGAAATGATCAGGTCATCGGTCAGCGGCCGGGTCAGCGTCTGCAAATGCGCGATCAAAGGTTTGTCGCGCCACGCCACCAACCCCTTGTCTACGCCGCCCATACGCTGGCCGCGGCCACCGGCCAACAGCAAGATCGAACAGGCCGGCAGAAAGCGTGAATCGCTCATGGGCGCTCCTGGCGCTAGAAGGGCAGGGGCTGTGATATAAACACCGACCTGCCTCCCCTACAACCGGATTGAGCCTATGAACACCAAGGCTGAAGCGCCCTTTGTGCCCCTGAATATCGCGGTGCTGACCGTCAGCGACACCCGCTCCCTGGAGACCGATACCTCCGGCCAACTCTTTGTCGATCGCCTGACTGCCGCTGGCCATGCCCTGGCCGCGCGCGCGCTGCTCAAAGACGACCTGTACAAAATCCGCGCCCAGGTCGCCACCTGGATTGCCGAAGACACCGTGCAAGTGGTGCTGATCACCGGCGGTACCGGCTTTACCGGCCGCGACAGCACGCCGGAAGCGGTCGCCTGCCTGCTGGATAAACAGGTCGATGGCTTTGGCGAGCTGTTCCGGCAGATTTCCGTGGCCGATATCGGCACCTCCACCGTGCAATCCCGCGCCCTCGCTGGCCTGGCCAACGGCACCCTGGTGTGCTGCCTGCCGGGCTCGACCAACGCCTGCCGCACCGGCTGGGACGGCATCCTCGCCGAGCAACTGGATAACCGTCACCGCCCGTGCAATTTCGTTCCGCACCTGAAAAAAGCCGCACCGTGCGAGAGCCGCGGATGAGTGAGGTCAAACGCTCCGCTCTGCTGCCGGTGGAGCAGGCCCTGAAACGCTTGCTGAATCTGGCCGAGGCTGCGCCGATCCGCGACACCGAGCGCGTAGCCCTGGCCGCTGCCCATGGTCGTGTGCTGGCC
>JBCECW010000039.1:3304-12547 GCA_039207785.1 Pseudomonas sp.
TGGGCCTGATGCTGCTGGCCGAACCGCTGGTGGCCAGCCTGGATTTGCCGCCCTGGCCCAATAGCGCCATGGACGGCTATGCCCTGCGCGTAGCCGATTGGCATGGCGAGCCACTGGCCGTTACCCAACGTATTTTTGCAGGGCAAGCGCCAGCGCCGCTGCAACCCGGCACCTGCGCGCGGATCTTTACCGGCGCCCCGGTGCCGGCCGGCGCCGATTGCGTAGAAATGCAGGAAAACGCCGAGGTGCTGGACGACGGCCGCGTGCGTTTTACCGAGGCCCTGACGGTTCAGCAAAATATCCGCCCGCAAGGCCAGGAAACCCGCGTGGGTGAAACCGTGCTGCTGGCGGGTACGCGCCTGAACGCAATCAAGCTCGGCCTGTGCGCCACCCTCGGTGTTGCCGAATTGAACGTGGTGCGCCGCCCGCGCGTAGCGGTGCTGTCCACCGGTGACGAGCTGATCGAGCCCGGTCAACCGCTGGGCCCCGGGCAGATCTACAACAGCAACCGCACGCTGCTGTGCCAATGGCTGCGCCAGGTCGGCTGCGAGGTGATCGACGGCGGCATTCTGCCGGATAACCTCGAACTGACCCGCGAGCGCCTCGGTGGCTTCAAGCATGTCGACCTGATTCTTTCCACCGGCGGTGTATCAGTGGGCGAGGCCGATTTCCTTGGCCATGCCCTGCGCGAAGAGGGCGAATTGGCGCTGTGGAAGTTGGCGATCAAGCCCGGCAAACCGCTGACCTTTGGGCATTTTCGCGGTGTGCCGGTGATTGGCTTGCCCGGCAACCCGGCCTCGACCCTGGTCACCTTTGCCCTGTTGGCGCGGCCTTATCTGCTGCGTCGTATGGGCGTGCAAGAGGTGATGCCGCTGCGCTTTCCGGTGCCGGCGGGCTTTGTCTGGCGTACGGCCGGCGAGCGCCGGGAATACCTGCGCGCCCGTATCGAAGAGGGCCGTGCGGTGCTGTACAGCAACCAGAGTTCCGGCGTGCTGCGCAGCGCGGCGTGGGCTGAAGGGTTGGTGGAAGTGCCGGAAGGGCGGACGTTAAGCGAAGGGGAGAGCGTTAACTTTATTCCCCTGAGTGAAGTGTTGAATTGACGGCGCCGGTGCTCTCCCCGGCACCGTCATCCCCGCGAAGGCGGGGATCCAGAACGCTGCGTCGTGCGCAATCGCGCGTCCCATCCAAAAAACTGGATCCCCGCGTGCGCGGGGATGACGGTGGAATGGCGAAAATGTCCGTCACGCTCTCGTGGCGATCTCGCTACCGATGCGCCTCGCGATATTCCCCCGGCGTCATCCCGGTCCAACCCTTGAAGCTGCGGTGAAACGAGCGGCTTTCGGTAAACCCCAGGTAATAGGCAATGTCCTGCACCGGCAACGTGCTGCGGGTGAGGTAGTGCTCGGCCAGCTCCTGGCGCAACTGGTCGAGAATTTCCTGGTAGCTGGTGCCGGCCTGCTGCAAATGCCGTTGCAGGGTGCGCACGGTCATGTCGAATTTTTCCGCCACCCGTTCCTTGCGCGGCAAGCCATCTTTTAACAGCAGGCGCAGGGCGTTCTTGACCCGCAGCGGCAGCGGCTCGCCTTCATCCAGCCCAGCCATCAACGTCAGCGCGTGTTCTTCCAGGGTGCGCAGCAGATTGGCGTCGGCCTGGCGCAACGGCACATTGAGGTATTCCAGCGGCACCAGCAGGGCATTGACCGGCTGCTCGAACTTCACCGGGCAACCAAATACCTGCTCGTACTCGGCCAACTCGGTGCCGGCTGGTTGCGGGTGCTCGAACCACACCTCGCGCGGCGAGCGGTCCATATCGGCAATCCAGCGGGCATACAGCAGCCAGGAGGTCAGCACGTTCTCCACCATATGCCGGCGAATCTCCGCTGGCTGGTGACGGCAGCTCCAGATCAGCCGCAAGTGATCATCCGCCGGCTCCAGACGGCTGACGCCCATATCGCCCACCAGTTTCTCGTACGGCACGATACGGCTCATGGCCTCGCCGAGCGTGGCGCAGTTCATGGTGATATAGCCCAGCACGCTCCAGGAGCCCGGCTGGGTAAAGTGCCCGGCATGCAGGCCGAACAGCGGGTCGCCAGACTCGCGCAGCAAGTGGTCGAGGAGTTTTTCGTGGGCTTCGCTGGGCAGGCGCCGGCCATTGTCTTCCAGATCGCTGGCAGTGAGCCCGGCGGCGGCAAGGGCGGCGTCCTGGTCCAGGCCCAACTGTTCGGCATGGCGCAGGTACTTGAGCAGGGCTGGGACGGAGGTATAGCCAAGTGCATGCATGGCGTCGTTCTTATTCTGTTGGACTGTCTTGATTGGCCACAGGCGTTGTCCTGAATGGACAGTGCTGTTTCTGAACGGCTGGCTAGTATAGGCAGCGAATCCATTGGTTCGAAACAGCATAAGGAGAACGGCATGCGGCGCTGGAACGGTTGGGGTGATGAAGCAACGGTGGTGGAACTGCCGGCCCACGGCGGGGCGTTTCTGGCCGAGCTGATCGGCCCTGGCCAGCCGCTGCCCGATGCCAGCCTGGCCGAGGTGCTGGCCCAGGTGCCGGCCTCGCGCCTGGCGGTGCATCCCCTGGTTAGCACCGATGCCGAAGTGCGCGTGCGCCATGCCCGTGGTCAGAGCCTGCCGGATTGGCTGGCGATGCGCGAAGGCCGTTTCGAAGTGTTCCCCGATGGCGTGGCGTTGCCGGAAACCCCTGCGCAAATCCGCGAACTGCTGGCCTGGGCCCAGACCCAGGATGTGCTGGTGATTCCCTATGGCGGTGGCACCTCGGTGGCCGGCCATATCAACCCGCAGGCGGGTAGCAAGCCGGTGCTGACCCTATCGCTGGAACGCATGAACCGCCTGCTGGAGCTGGACGAGCAAAGCCAGATCGCCACCTTCGGCCCCGGCGCCAATGGCCCGCAAGTGGAAAGCCAGCTACGCGCCCGTGGCTACACCCTGGGGCATTTTCCCCAGTCCTGGGAGCTGTCGACCCTCGGCGGCTGGGTGGCCAGCCGCTCCAGCGGCCAGCAGTCGCTGCGCTACGGGCGTATCGAGCAGCTGTTTGCCGGCGGCACCCTGGAAACCTTTGCCGGCACCCTGCAGTTGCCGACCTTCCCGGCCTCGGCCGCCGGCCCCGACCTGCGCGAAATGGTGCTGGGTTCGGAAGGGCGCTTCGGGGTGATTTCCTCGGTACAGGTGCGGGTCAGCAAGCTGGCAGCCGAGGAAAAGTTCTATGCCGTGTTCCTGCCGTCCTGGGCCAAGGCCCTGGAGGCCATTCGTACCCTGGGCCAGGCGCGGGTGCCGCTGTCGATGCTGCGCCTGTCCAATGCCATCGAAACCGAAACCCAGCTGGCCCTGGCCGGCCACCCGGAGCAGATTGCCTGGCTGGAAAAATACCTGGCCCTGCGCGGCGCCCGTGCCGGCAAATGCATGCTGACCTTTGGCGTCACCGGCAACCGCGGGCAAAACGCCTTGTCGCTCAAACAAGCCAAAGCCCTGCTCAAAAGCTTTGGCGGCGTGTTTACCAGCACCTTGCTGGGCAAGAAATGGGCAGAAGGGCGCTTTCGTTTTCCCTATCTGCGCGAGGGCCTGTGGCAGGCCGGGTATGCGGTCGACACCCTGGAAACCGCCACCGACTGGGCCAATGTCGACAGCCTGATGAACAAGATCGAAGCCAGCCTGCGCGGCGGCCTCACGGACGAGGGCGAGCAGGTGCATGTGTTTACCCACCTGTCCCATGTCTATGGCGAAGGCTCGAGCATCTACACCACCTATGTGTTCCGCCCAGGCAGCGACTATGCCAGTGCCCATGCGCGCTGGCAGAAGCTCAAGCACCTGGCCAGCAGCACGGTGGTCAATAACCGCGGCACCATCAGCCACCAGCATGGCGTGGGGCGTGACCATGCGCCGTATTTGCCGGTGGAGAAGGGCGAGTTGGGGATGGCGGCGTTGCAGGCGATGGCTAGTCATTTCGATCCCGAGCAGCGTTTAAACCCCGGCGTATTGCTGAAATGACGACTGCCACCGTCATCCCGCATCGGCGGACCGCCGCGCACGCGGGGATCCAGAGTCTTGAGCTGGGTCGGCCATCGCTGCCCTCACCCCAGCCCTCTCCCGCAAGCGGGAGAGGGGGCCGAATGGGGGTTGGCTTATGAGTGTCTGGAACGCCGCCTGGCGTGAGCAGGCCCTCGCCGACCTGGCCGCCCGCGACTGGGATTTGATCGTCGTCGGCGGCGGTATCAGTGGCGCCGGCATCCTGCGTGAGGCAGCGCGGCGCGGCTGGCGCTGCCTGCTGATCGAGCAGCGCGACTTTGCCTGGGGTACTTCCAGTCGTTCGTCGAAAATGGTCCACGGCGGTCTGCGCTATATCGCCAAGGGCCAGTTCAAGCTGACCCGCGATTCGGTGCATGAGCGCCAGCGTCTGCTGGGCGAGGCGCCGGGTTTGGTCGATCCGCTGAGCTTTGTCATGCCCCATTACCAGGGCCAGTTTCCCGGCCCCAAGGTGTTCGGCAGCCTGCTGCGGGTATACGACGCCCTGGCCGGCAAACGCACCCATCAGTATTTCCCCAAGGCCGAGCTGCACTACCTGGCGCCAGGCCTTAAAGACCAACAACTACAGGGCGGCACACGTTTTTTTGATGCGGTGACCGACGATGCCCGCTTGGTACTGCGCGTGCTCGGTGAAGCACGTGCCGATGGCGGTGAGGCCGTTAATGGCCTGAAAGTGCTGGAGCTCAGCCGCAACGATGGCCGGGTAACCGGCTTGCAGGCCGAAGACAGCGAAAGCGGCCAGCGTTATCACTTCAAGGCTGGCGTGGTGGCTCAGGCCACGGGCGCCTGGGCTGACCGTTTGCGTAAAAGCAGCGGCGACGAACATATCCGTCCGCTGCGCGGCAGCCATCTGCTGCTGCCAGCCTGGCGCCTGCCGCTGGCCCATGCCTTCAGCTTTATGCATGCCGCCGACCGCCGGCCGGTGTTTGTATTTCCCTGGGAAGGCGCCACGGTGATTGGCACCACCGACCTCGACCATGGCGAAGATATCGACCTGGAAGCGCGCATCAGCGCACCAGAAGTCGAGTACCTGCTAAGCGCCTGCCAACAGCAATTCCCGGCGGCACAGATCCAGGTGGCGGACGTGCTGTCCACCTGGGCCGGGGTGCGTCCGGTGGTCGCCAGTGGCAGCGCCAGCCTTAAACCGTCGGATGAAAAACGCGAACACGTGCTGTGGTCCGAGCCCGGCAGCGTGACCCTGGCGGGCGGCAAGCTGACCACCTTCCGCCTGCTGGCGCTGGAAGTGCTGAATGCCTGCGCACCGATGCTGGGTAAAACCCTGAGCGACCGAGGCAGTGCGGTATTTCGCCCTGTGGAGGTACTCGCACTCCCAGGGCTCAGCGCCGGGCAACAGCGGCGCCTGGCCGGCCGCTACGGTTGCCAGTTGCCGTTGTTGCTGCCGTTTTTGCAGGAGCTGGGCAGCGAATGCGTGGGCGCCAGCGACACGTTATGGGCCGAGTTGGCCTTTGCTGCCGAGCATGAACTGGTGTTGCACCTGGACGATCTGCTGCTGCGCCGCACCCGCCTGGGCCTGCTGCTGCCCCAGGGCGGCGCCGAGCACCTGCCGCGAATTGCCGCCCTCTGCCAGGCGCGGCTGGGTTGGAACGAGGCGCGCTGGCAAGCCGAACAACAGCGCTATCTGCAGCTGTGGCAACGCTGCTACAGCCTGCCGCCAGAACAACAATAAAAGGCCCGAGCCATGAGCGAAAAAAGCTATCTGCTAGCCATTGATAACGGCACCCAGAGCGTGCGCGCGCTGCTATTCGATTTGCAGGGCAATCTGCTCGGCAAGGGCAAGGTCGACTTGCAGGCGTATTACTCGCAGCAGCCCGGCTGGGCCGAGCAAGACCCCGAGTACTACTGGCAAAGCCTGGGCGAAGCCTGCCGGCTGTTATGGCAGCAGGTGGATATCGACAAGCGCCAGATCAAAGGCGTGTCGCTGACCACCCAGCGCGGCACCCTGATCACCGTGGACGCCGCCGGCCAGCCGCTGCGTCCGGCCATTCTCTGGCTCGACCAGCGCCGCGCCCAGGTGCGCGGCAAAATCAAAGGGCCCTGGGGCTGGCTGTTCAAGCTGATCCGCGAAGAGGCCACGGTGGACTATTTCCGCGCCCAGGCCGAGGTGAATTGGCTGGCGCAAGAAGAGCCCGAGCTATGGCGTAAAACCGATAAGGTGCTGCTGCTGTCGGGCTTTCTGACCCATCGCCTGTGCGGCCGTTTTGTCGATTCGGTGGCCTGTTGCGTGGGCTATCTGCCGTTCGACTACAAGCGCCTGAAATGGGCGGCCCGCAGCGATTGGAAATGGCAGGCCATGCCGGTGCGCCCCGAGCAGTTGCCCGAACTGATCAAGCCGGGCGAGCAACTGGGGGTCATCAGCGCCGAGGCCGCTCGCCATACTGGTATCCCTGAGGGCCTGCCGCTGATTGCCGCCGGCGCCGACAAGGCCTGCGAGGTGCTGGGGGCGGGCGGGGTGGAGCCGAGCACGGCGTGCTTGTCATACGGCACCACGGCGACCATCAACACCACGCGGCGCACCTACCTGGAAACCGTGCCGTTGATTCCACCGTTCCCGGCGGCGATTCCCGATCATTTCAATACCGAAGTGATGATTTACCGCGGCTTCTGGATGGTCAGCTGGTTTAAGCAGGAGTTTGGCCTGCGGGAAATGCAGCGCGCCAAAGAGCTGGGCATCGAGCCCGAGGCGCTGTTCGACGAGTTGGTCAATGGTGTGCCGGCCGGCTCCATGGGGTTGATGTTGCAGCCGTATTGGACGCCCGGTATCCGCGAGCCGGGGCTGGAAGCCAAGGGCTCGATTATCGGTTTTGGCGATGTGCATACCCGCGCCCATATCTACCGCGCCATTCTCGAAGGCCTGGCCTATGCCCTGCGCCAGGGCAAGGAGCAGATCGAAAAACGCTCCGGCGGCAAAATTACCCGGCTGCGGGTATCCGGTGGCGGCTCGCAAAGCGATGCGGCCATGCAATTGACCGCCGATATCTTCGGCCTGCCCGCCGAGCGGCCCCATGTCTACGAGACCTCGGGGCTCGGCGCTGCCATCGATTGCGCGGTCGGTTTGCGCCTGCATCCGGACTTCCCCACGGCCATTGCCGCCATGACCCGTGTTGGCCAGGTGTTCGAACCCAACCCGCAGGCGCAACGAATCTATGAACGCTTGTACCGCGAGGTGTACCAACGCATGTACAAGCAGCTCAAGCCGCTGTACCAAAGCATTCGCAAAATTACCGGCTATCCGGCCTGAGTCGTTATCCGGTCCGGGTTGCGGGTGCTAGGTTTAGCCAAGCAACCAAAGGATTTGATGATGAGCGAGCGTAAAGCCTTACTGATTTTGCACGGCAAGCAGGCCCTCAACGAGGACGTACGCGCGGCGGTACAGACCCAGCGCGATGCCGGCTGGGACCTGGCAGTGCGGGTGACCTGGGAGGGCGGCGATGCCCAGCGCCTGGTGAACGAGGCGCTGGCCGCCGGCTACCCGACCCTGATTGCCGGTGGCGGCGACGGTACCTTGCGCGAGGTGGCCGAAGCCATGGCCCTGGCCGAGAGCGATGCCAGCCTGGCCTTGCTGCCGCTAGGTACCGCCAATGACTTTGCCCGTGCCGCCGGCGTGCCGCTATCGCCGCAGGAGGCGCTGGCGCTGCTCGACCAGCCGGCCACGCCCATTGACCTGGGCGAAGTCGATGGCCAGCTGTTTCTCAATATGGCCACTGGCGGCTTTGGCTCGAAAATTACTGTTAATACGCCGGAAGAGCTTAAGCGGGTGCTCGGTGGCGCCGCCTATTTCCTTACGGGGCTGACCCGTTTCTCCGATGTGCATGCCGCCTTTGGTCGTTTTAACGGCCCGGACTTTAGCTGGGAAGGTGATTTCCTGGCCCTTGGCATCGGCAATGGCCGGCAAGCCGGTGGCGGCCATGTGCTGTGCCCGGAGGCCTGCGCCAACGATGGCTTGCTGGATATCTGCATTGTGCCGGCGCCGCAGGATGTGGTCGGCACCCTGGGCACGCTGTTGTCCGGCGGCATCCTGGGCTTGGAGAGCGTGTCGATCAAGGCGCGCTTGCCCTGGGTGGAAATCGAGGCGCCGGAGGGCCTGGACCTTAACCTCGACGGCGAACCCCTGGAAAGCAAGGCGCTGCGCTTTAACGCGCGGCCGGCGGCATTACGCGTACACCTGCCGGCGGGTTCCCCCCTGCTGCGCATGGACGGCTGAAAAAAGCCGGCGCAGACTGCCGCTGGCGTGCGCTGTTTCCCAGGTTTTTGCTGGATTGTGCCGAAAGTAATGGCACGGCATGATGGCACCCACGTCAGACACATATTCAGGTTGTGTCATCCGCCGCCGATAAGGTGGCTAGCAACAGCTAGACTCGAAAGACACAACAGGAGCACAGCATGGCCGGCATTCTCGACTCAGTGGACCAACGCACCCAGCTGGTGGGTGAGAACCGCCTGGAAATCCTGATGTTCCGCCTGGCAGGCCGGCAACTGTTCGCGATCAACGTGTTCAAGGTGCAGGAAGTCCTGCAGATGCCCAAGCTGACCCTGATGCCCCATCGCCACCCGTTTGTCTGCGGTGTGGTCAGCCTGCGCGGCCAGACCCTGCCGGTCATCGACCTTTCACAAGCCATCGGCATGCGCCCGATCGTGCCGGATGTAAACAGCACCATCATCGTCACCGAGTACAACCGCTCGGTGCAGGCCTTCCTGGTGGGCGGCGTCGACCGCATTCTCAACCTCAACTGGGACTCCATCCTGCCGCCGCCCGGTGGCGCGGGCCGTCAGCACTACCTCACCGCCATCACCAAGGTCGAAGAGCAGTTGGTGGAAATCATCGACGTGGAAAAAGTGCTGGCCGAGATCGTGCCGTACAACGCCAAAATCTCGGGCGAGCGCCTGGCCGATCCGCTGCTGGAAAAAGCCCGTGGCCGCGAAGTGCTGCTGGTGGACGATTCCAGCGTGGCCTTGGCGCAATTGCGCGACACCCTGTCCCAGCTGGGCCTCAAGCTGCACGTGGCCACCGACGGGCTGAAAGGTCTGAACCAGCTGAAAAAATGGGCCGATGAAGGCCAGGTGATGACCGACAAGCTGCTGATGGTGTTTACCGACGCGGAAATGCCGGAAATGGACGGCTATCGCCTGACCACCGAGATCCGCAACGACCCGCGCCTGAAAGACCTCTACGTGGTGCTGCAC
>JBCECW010000040.1:0-9471 GCA_039207785.1 Pseudomonas sp.
TGGTACCACTGGCCATGGTTGCCGGCACCGTGGGCCAGGTAGCGGCGCTGCACCACGGCAAAGGTTTCGTCGGTCAGGCCAAAGGCCAGGGGAATGCGCCAGGCCTGGGGCAAGTGGGCGATATAGGGCTGCAACGAGGCGCTGTAGAGCACATGGCGCAGGTTGACCACCAGGGTGGTCAAGAGAATTACCGCCGCGCCGGTGCCCGCCGTCAGCAGGCTGATGGCAATAAATTGCGCGGAACCGGCATACACCAGCATCGACATGGCCAGCGCCTGCCACAGGCTGAGGCCGGCCACGCTGGCCAGGGTGCCGTAGATAATGCCAAAGGGCGCGACACCGACGATCATCGGCACACTGTCGCGCAAACCGTAAACAAACAACTGCGAGCGGGTCATTGAGGCTCCTCCTGAACCTCAGCCTAGGTCAGTGCTCGCTGGCGGTCTTGAACGATCTTGCGCACGCCTGCCGATACTCGCCCGGCCCCACGCCATAGGCCTGCTTGAACTGGCGGGTGAGATGGCTCTGGTCGGCAAAGCCCAGCTGCATGGCCACACTGACCGGCGCACAACCGGCCTTGAGCAAGGCTCGCGCCTGTTCGATGCGCCGCGCCTTGAGCCAGGCATGCGGCGGCAAACCGGTGGCCCGGCGAAATACGCGGGCGAAATGGAAGGGAGACAGATTGACCGTGGCCGCCAGTTGCTCCAGCGACGGCGGCTCGGCCAGTTGCGCCGCCAGCAGCTCCTTGGCCCGCGCCACTGCCTGCGGCTCACGACCGGCCTCGGCGGCGGTGCGCACTTTGGCGTAGCGCTGGAACAACAACAGGATCGCTTCGCGCCAGGCGGTTTGCCGCTCCAGCGCAGAGGCCTGGTCATCGCCAAGCAGGCGGTGCAAACCACTGAACAAGGTAGCCAGCTGCGGGTCTTGCAGCACGCTGGCGGAAAACGACGGCAGGCCCTCGGGTGCCAGTTCGAGTTCCTCGAACACCGAATTGACCTGGCTGATTTCCGGGTAGTAGGCGCGGTACAACCAGCCGGCTTCATGGGCCTTGGAGCCGGTATGCAGTTCGTCGGGATTGATCAGCACCATGCTGCCCACCGGCGCCAGGTGCTCGGCACCGCGGTGGTTGAAGCGCTGGGCGCCACGCTCGATTACGGTAAACACGTAACCGTCGTGCACATGGGGAGCAAAACGCTGGTCGATGTAATGGGCATGCAGCAGCTCTACTCCGCCTAACTCCGCCGCCTGCCAAAACCGTGTCTGCTCACCCGTTGCTGCCATCACCTACCCGCTGAAACGCGCCTCCAATTGCTGCTTGACCGCCGGCCACTCACGGTCGGTGAGGCTATATAGCACGCTGTCGTCCAGACGCCCATCGGCCAGGCGCCGATGGTTGCGCAACAGCCCTTCGCGCACCGCGCCAAGTTTTTCGATGGCGGCCTGCGCGCGCAGGTTGCTGGCCGCCGTGCGCAGCTGCACGCGCACCATGCGCCAGCTCTCGAAGGCGTGACGCAGCATCAGGTACTTGATCATGCTGTTGAGGCCCGTGGCATGTTGGCTGGCATCCAGCCAGGTGCCGCCGATTTCGCAGGACGGCAACGCCGGCTGGAAATCGAAAAACCGCGTAGTGCCCACCAGGCGCTCGCCGAGGCGGATGGTCAGCGGCAACGCCTGGTCTTCGCGCTGCTGGGCCAGGGCGCTGCGGTACCAATCCAGGCGCAGCGGCCCACTCATATAGATCAGTTGCTCGCGGTTGGCCTCGGCCAGCGTCACCAGCGCCGGAATATCCGCATCGAGCATGGGTTCCAGGCGTAAAGCACCCCGTTGCAAGGTGATGAGTTGGGGTTTGAACATGACTGACTTCCTTTAACTGGCGCGCTCGCGCGGCGGTAGCAATCAAGGCCTGCGACCTTAGTCGCGCCTGACTGAATGACACTTTGATGCGACACTGACCAGCACCCGGGCGTTCCGCCTCGAGGTGCTGCCTGTACAAATAAAACCCAGAATTCCCGGAGCCTCCATGTCGTTGTCCAGCGGGCTGATCGCCACGGTCGCCCTGTGCTACATGGCCATCATGTTCGCCATCGCCTTCTACGGCGACCGGCGCCGTACGCCCATGCCGGCCAACGTGCAGGCCTGGGTCTATAGCCTGTCGCTGGCCGTGTACTGCACCAGCTGGACCTTCTTTGGTGGCGTAGGCCAGGCCGCCGGGCAGCTCTGGTCATTCCTGCCGATCTACCTCGGCCCCATCCTGCTGATGCTGTTTGCGCCCTGGGTGCTGCAGAAGATGGTGATGATCAGCAAGCAGGAAAACATCACCTCCATCGCCGACTTTATCGCCGCCCGCTACGGCAAATCGCAGCTGCTGGCGGTGGTGGTGGCGCTGATCTGCCTGGTCGGCGTACTGCCCTATATCGCCTTGCAGCTCAAAGGCATCGTGCTGGGCGTGAATATGCTGATCGGCACCGGTCATGTGCAGGACACCACCGGCACCCGCTCGCAAGACACCGCCCTGGTGGTGTCGCTGGTACTGGCGCTGTTCTCGATTCTGTTTGGCACACGCAACCTGGATGCTACCGAGCACCACCGCGGCATGGTACTGGCCATCGCCTTTGAGTCGCTGGTGAAGCTGCTGGCATTCCTGGCAGTCGGCGCCTATGTCACCTGGGGGGTTTTCAATGGTTTCAGCGATCTGTTCGACCAGGCCGCAGCCGCCCCGCAACTGGAAAGCTTCTGGGCCGAAACCATCAACTGGCCGTCGCTGATCGTGCAGACCGGCGTGGCGATGATGGCCATCGTCTGTCTGCCACGGCAGTTCCACGTCACCGTAG
This sequence comes from Pseudomonas sp., assembly GCA_039207785.1. Classification (GTDB taxonomy): domain Bacteria; phylum Pseudomonadota; class Gammaproteobacteria; order Pseudomonadales; family Pseudomonadaceae; genus Aquipseudomonas. The sequence continues at coordinate 2,832 of JBCECW010000040.1, forward strand.
TGGAAAATATCGAACCGAAAAACACCCGCCCGGCACGCTGGGTATTTCCTGCGTACCTGGCGCTGGCGGCGCTGTTTGTCATCCCCATCGCCCTGGCCGGCAAGATGCTGCTGCCAGCCGGGGTGATCCCCGATTCTTTTGTGATCAGCCTGCCGTTGGCCCATGCCCATCCGGCACTGGCCATGCTGGCGTTTATCGGTGGCGCCTCGGCGGCCACCGGCATGGTCATTGTCGAGGCCGTGGCCCTGTCGACCATGGTCTCCAACGATATGCTGCTGCCCTGGCTACTACGCCGGCAAAACGCCGAGCGGCCGTTTGAAGTGTTCCGCCATTGGATGTTGTCGGTACGCCGGGTCAGCATCGTGGTGATTCTGCTGCTGGCTTACGTCTGCTATCGCCTACTGGGCTCCAATGCCAGCCTGGCCACCATCGGGCAAATCTCCTTTGCCGCCATTACCCAACTGGCACCGGCGATGTTTGGCGCCCTGTTGTGGAAACAGGCCAACCGCCGTGGCGTTTTTGCCGGCCTAACCGCCGGTTGCCTGGTGTGGTTCTACACCCTAGTGGTGCCAGTGGTGGCCCATAGCCTAGGCTGGTCGCTGGCGAAGTTTCCCGGTCTGGAATTTCTGCTGTATCAAAACATCGGCATGCAGGTCGACCCGCTCACGCGCGGCGTGGTGTTGTCGCTGGCCAGCAACTGCACGCTGTTTGTCTGGGTTTCGTATTTCTCCCGCACGCGGGTGGCCGAGCACTGGCAGGCCGGGCGATTTATCAGCCAGGAATTGGGCAGCAAACCCAGCAGCCGCAACCAGCTCGCGGTGCAGGTGGACGACCTGCTGAACCTGGCCAGCCGCTTTGTTGGCGAAGAGCGCGCGCAGCAAAGCTTTATCCGCTTTGCCTATCGCCAGGGCAAAAGCTTCAACCCCGACGTACCCGCCAACGGCGAGTGGATTGCCCATACCGAACGCCTGCTGGCCGGTGTGCTCGGCGCCTCGTCGACGCGCGCGGTGGTCAAGGCCGCCATCGAAGGCCGCGATATGCAGGTCGAGGATGTGGTGCGCATCGTCGACGAAGCCTCCGAGGTGCTGCAGTTCAACCGCAGCCTGTTGCAGGGCGCAATCGAGAACATCACCCAGGGCATCAGCGTGGTCGACCCCTCGCTGCGCCTGGTGGCCTGGAACCATCGCTACCTGGAACTGTTCGACTACCCCGATGGCTTGATCAGCGTCGGCCGGCCGATTGCCGACATTATTCGCCACAACGCCGAGCGTGGTCTGTGCGGGCCGGGCGAAGCGGATGCGCATGTGGAACGGCGCCTGTACTGGATGCGCCAGGGCCGCGCCCATACCTCCGAACGCCTGTTCCCCAATGGCCGGGTAATCGAGCTGATCGGCAACCCGATGCCCGGCGGCGGCTTTGTCATGAGCTTCACCGACATTACCGCCTTCCGCGAAGCCGAGCAGGGTTTGAAAGAAGCCAACGAAGGCCTGGAACAACGCGTTGCGGCACGCACCCATGAACTGTCGCAACTGAACCTGGCGCTAAGCGAAGCCAAGGGCGTGGCGGAAAACGCCAACCAATCGAAAACCCGTTTTCTCGCCGCCGTCAGCCACGACCTGATGCAGCCGTTGAACGCTGCGCGGCTGTTCTCCGCCGCCCTCGCCCACCAACCCGACGCCCTGCCCGCCGAAGCCCAGCAATTGGTTCGCCATCTGGACAGCTCGTTGCGTTCGGCCGAAGACCTGATCAGCGACCTGCTGGATATCTCGCGCCTGGAAAACGGCCGCATTACCCCCGAGCGCCATGCATTCGAACTCAATAGCCTGTTCGACACCCTGGGCGCCGAGTTCAAGGCCCAGGCCCAGGAGCAAGGCGTGAGCTTCCACCTGCGCGGCAGCAAGCTGCGGGTGGACAGCGATATCAAGCTGCTGCGCCGCGTGCTGCAAAACTTCCTCACCAACGCCTTCCGCTATGCCAGCGGCCATGTGCTGTTGGGCGTACGCCGTTGCAGCGAAGGCTTGCGCCTGGAAGTGTGGGACCGCGGCCCGGGTATTCCCGACGACAAACGCGCGGTGATCTTCGAGGAATTCAAGCGCCTGGACAGCCACCAGACCCGCGCCGAAAAAGGCCTGGGCCTGGGTTTGGCGATTGCCGACGGCCTGTGCCGGGTGCTGGGGCACAAGCTGGAAGTACGCTCGTGGCCGGGCAAGGGCAGCGTTTTCAGCGTGACCGTGCCGCTGGCCAAGGCCCCGGCGCCCACCGCCGTCAATGGCGCCGGTAGCGACGCCAATGGTCATCACCTTAGCGGCGCGCAGGTGCTGTGTATCGACAACGAAGACAGCATCCTGGTGGGTATGCACAGCCTACTGTCGCGCTGGGGTTGCCAGGTGTGGACCGCGCGCAATCGCCTGGAATGTGAGCACTTGCTGGCCGAGGACGTGCGCCCGCAATTGGCGTTGGTGGACTATCACCTGGACGAAGGCGAAACCGGCACCGAGCTGATGGCCTGGCTGCGTACCCGGTTGGGCGAGCCGGTGCCGGGGGTGGTGATCAGTGCCGATGGGCGCCCCGAGTTGATTGCCCAGGTGCATGCGGCCGGGTTGGAGTACCTGGCCAAGCCGGTGAAGCCGGCGGCGTTGCGGGCGTTGTTGAGTCGGCATTTGCCGTTGCGGTGAGTGCGCTTGGTGCGCGGAGCACACCCTACGGAAGTACCGCTGTTCCCGTAGGGTGTGCTCCGCGCACCATCGCGCTCGCCGGCCCTAACCTTGGGTTGGAACTCACCCCGGTGGCTGTTCATCCCCACCACCACCCTTCAATACTGGCGCCCTGCCCGCACCGGAGCGCCGCCATGACTGTTGCCGTACACATCGCCTGCCCTGCCCCGCTTACCGAACAACGAATGGTAAATAGCGCTGGCGTGCAGCTGGCCACCTATCGCTGGGGCAACCCGGCCGGGCCGGTGTTGCTGCTGGTGCACGGTTACCCGGACAACCACGAGGTCTGGCTGCCGCTGATCAACCACCTGGCCGCCGACTACCAGATCATTGCCTACGACGTGCGCGGCGCCGGCGCCTCGGACAAACCCAGGCACCGACGTGACTACCGTTTGCCACTGTTGGCCGATGACCTGGAAGCGGTGATTTTAGCCCATAGCCCCGACCGTCCGGTGCACCTGATTGCCCACGACTGGGGCTCGATTCAAAGCTGGGAAGGGGTAACGGAACCGCGTCTGCAAAAGCACCTGGCGTCCTATACCAGCCTCTCCGGGCCGTGCCTGGACCACGTCGGCTACTGGATGGGCCAGCGCGCAAAAGCCGGCACATTTGCCGGGCTGCGGCAGATGCTCGGGCAATTGCTGAGCTCCTGGTATATCGGCTTTTTTCATCTGCCGTGGATACCGGAACTGGCGTGGCGCCACGGCATGGCCAAGCTATGGCCACGCTTTTTGCGCCAGGTGGAAGGTATTCGTGCGGTACGTATCAACCCCAGCCAAAGCGAGGACGGCCAGCATGGGGTCAAGCTGTACCGCGCCAACTTTATCCGCAGCCTGTTTACCCCTCGCCAGCGTTATACCCAGGTGCCGGTGCAACTGGTGGTGCTGACCCGCGACCGCTTTGTGCGGCCCCATCTGTTCGACAACCTGCAGCACTGGGCACCCAACCTGCAGCGTCGAGAAGTGGCGGCCGGGCATTGGCAGTTGCTGGCGGAGCCAACGCAATTGGCGGGGTGGGTGCGGGAGTTTGTGGCCGAAGCAGAATGAACTCTCCTCTCCCGCGTGCGGGAGAGGAGCTGGGGGGTGAGGGTAGCGGCGAACGATGGGGTTCGGCTTTAAACCGCCGCCCCTCACCCTAGCCCTCTCCCCAGAGGGGCGAGGGGATTGGATTGTGGGGCGTCAGGGGAGCGACGTAGTCTCTGGGGTTTCGTCATCATCGAAATGCGGCAACCCGGCAGCACGTTCAAGTAACTCGCTCGGCAAGCTCTTGCTCGCCCGCGCGCCCAACAGCTTGAGGTTTTCCACCCGGCTGATGATATTGCCGCGCCCATCGGCCAGCTTGTTGCGGGCCGCCGCATAGGCTTTATCGAGCTGCCCAAGACGACTACCCACCTCGTCCAGATCGACGATAAAAGCCACGAACTTGTCGTATAACGCCCCCGCGCGTTCGGCAATTTCGCGGGCATTCTGGCTTTGCCGTTCCTGGCGCCACAGGCTGTCGATCACCCGCAGGGTGGCCAGCAAGGTGGTCGGGCTGACGATCACGATGTTCTGCTCAAAGGCTTCCTGGAACAGTCCCGGATCGGCCTGCAAAGCCGCAGCAAACGCCGCTTCGATCGGCACGAACAGCAGCACGAAATCCAGGCTGTGCAGGCCTTCCAGGCGTTGGTAGTCCTTGAGCGACAAACCCTTGAGGTGGCTGCGCAACGACAGCACATGCTGCTTCAATGCCTGCTGGCGCAACCCATCATTCTCGGCCACCACGTACTGCTGGTACGCCGTCAGGCTGACCTTGGCGTCCACCACCACCTGGCGCTCGCCGGGGAGCTGGATCAATACGTCCGGCTGGAAACGCGCGCCGTCCTGGCCCTTGAGGCTGACCTGGGTCTGGTACTCGCGGCCCTTCTCCAGACCGGCATGTTCCAGTACCCGTTCTAGCACCAGCTCGCCCCAGTTGCCTTGGATTTTCTGGCCCTGCAAGGCGCGGGTCAGGCTGGTGGCTTCATCACCCAGGCGCTGGTTGAGTTGCTGCAGACGCTGCAGCTCTTTGCTCAGGGAAAAACGCTCGCGGGCTTCCTGTTGATAACTTTCTTCCACGCGTTTTTCGAACGACTGGATGCGCTCTTTCAGCGGGTCGAGCAACTGACCCAGGCGCTGCTGGCTGGTCTCGGCGAAACGCTGTTCGCGCTCATCGAAAATCTTCCCGGCCAGTTCGGCGAACTGTGCACGCAACTCATCACGCGAGCCTTGCAGGTCGTCGAGGCGTTGCTGGTGGCTGTCTTGTTGCTCGCGCAATTCCGCGCTCAGGCTGGCGCGCTCGGCGGTGAGATGGCGTAGCTCGGCCTCTTTGTTTTCCCGCTCGCTGCGCCACTCCAACGCCGCTTCACGGGCCAGCGCACGTTCGCTTTGCAGAAGGTCGGCTTCGCGGCGCAGTGCCGCCAGCTCGGCTTGTTGCTCGGCCTTGGTTTCGCCCAGTTCGGCGATGTCGTCGCGATAGCCATCGAGCTGCGCCGCCAGGCCATCCTGGGCCAGTTGCGCGGTACTCAAACGCTCATCGAGCAGGGCTGTGTGCGCCAGGGCCTGGGCCAAACGCCGTTGCTGCTGCCAGACCAGCGCCAGCAGCGGCACGCCAATGGCCGCCAGCCCAATTAACAAGGAAGGAACGTCGATGGGCATAAAAGGCTCCGCGCATAAATGCCGGGCAGTATAACCAGCCTGGCGACGGCGGTTTACAGCGGCGCGGGCAGTGCCTGCAAACGTTGGCTGGCATCGGCGCAGCCCTGGGCGGCCGCCATTTCCAGCCAGTAGCGGGCTTCGGCCAGATCGTAATGACGCGCCTGGCTATACAGGCGGCCCAGCTCCAACTGCGCGCGACGATCATGGGCACGGCCGGCCTGGCGCAGCAGCTCGAAGCCGATGCGGCGGTCGCGGGTATTGCCGCAGTCGCGGCAGAGCAATTCGCCCAGGCGCGTCTGCGCCACTACCACACCCTGGCGAGCCGGTTGTTTAAGCAGGCGACCGGCAAATTGCTTGGTGCTGACCTTCTGGCCAAAACGAGGGCTATCCAATAGCCACAATGCAACGCGAAGGGGAAAACGCGGCGTTGCCTGTGTAACGGCAGGGATGGAATGGCGCGGCATAAAGAAGGGTATTGGCGATAGAGGGCGGCCACTTTACTCCGATTTTTTCGTGGGTAAAGTCTTGAAAAAATCCCATACCCGCGTTCTAGAGCAAGCGCTTGGGACAATCCACAGAACCTGTGGATAACTCAGTGGACAAGTTGGGAGCAAGCCCCGCGAAGGCCGATGGCGTGGGGCTCAAAGTCGAATTGATGATTTTTTCACCAACTCAAAAAACCCATATATTTCATTGACTTAATCACCAAACAAAAAACCTGGAAGCGCCTTATAGGATTTTTGGCTGACGCCACAGAGCCGCTTCCCAATTGTGCACAAGTTTTGACGGCCGCCGCGCTGACGCCCTTTTTAAGGGCGATTGCACGGGCATTCTTCGGTAGTTTTCCTACAGAATTTTCTGCAGGCCTTGGTGCTCCTGAGCTTGGGCTGGGTGGTGGGTAAGCGAGTCGACACAATTTCATCATCTGGTTGTGCTAGCCGCCCTCGGGGCAAACCCAATAAAGCCGTTTGCCGGTTGAGCCAGCGGCGAAAAAGCATGCGCCAAAGCTGTGCAGCAGATTTACATGACGGTTATTGCATCGGCGGTTGTGCAGCGCCCAATCGCTACCTATAGTCCAATGCTTTGCGCCTGTGAGCACTGCCAACGCCATGATCAGCCAGCACCTCGAACGCATCGCGCGCCTGCCACTGTTTACCGCCCCTACTCCCCTGGAACATTTGCCACGCCTGTCGGCCACCCTGGGCCGGGCGGTGTATATCAAGCGCGACGACACCACGCAGTTCGCCCTGG
>JBCECW010000040.1:9481-11268 GCA_039207785.1 Pseudomonas sp.
AACTCGAATACCTGGTGGCCGACGCCCAGCGTCAGGGTGCCGATGTGCTGGTGACGGCCGGCGCCATCCAGTCCAACCATGTGCGCCAGACCGCTGCTGTTGCCGCGCGTCTGGGCCTGGGTTGCCTGGCCCTGCTGGAAAACCCTATCGGCACTCGCGACGGCAATTACCTTGGCAATGGCAATCGCCTGCTGCTGGATCTGTTTGCTGCCGACGTCGAACTGGTGGCCAACCTCGACACGGCTGACCAGCTGCTGCAGGACGCCGCCGAGCGTTTGCGCGCGCAAGGCAAGCGCCCCTATATCGTGCCCATTGGTGGTTCCAATGCCCTGGGGGCCCTGGGCTATGTACGTGCGGGTCTCGAACTAGCGGATCAGATTGCTACCAGCGGCGTGAATTTTGCCGCGGTGGTGCTGGCTTCCGGCAGCGCCGGCACCCACAGCGGCCTGGCCCTGGCGTTGGCGGAACGTCTGCCGCAACTGCCGGTGATTGGCGTGACCGTCTCGCGCCCGATTGCCACCCAGCAGCCCAAGGTACAAACCCTGGCCGAGCGTACCGCCGAGTTGCTGGGCACACCACTACCGGCTGCATTCAAGGTGCAACTGTGGGACGACTATTACGGCCCGCGTTACGGTGAACCGAATGCCGACACCCTGGCGGCCATCAAGCTGCTGGCCAGCCAGGAAGGTGTGTTGCTCGACCCGGTGTATACCGGAAAAGCCTTTGCCGGCCTGCTCGATGGCATCGCGAAAAAGCGCTTTGACGGCGATGCCCCTCTGCTGTTTCTGCACACCGGCGGCTCGCCCGCGCTGTTTGCCTACCAGCCGGTTTAGCCATCGAATTAATATTCTAAAAAGTTACCGATAACGAATTTTTAATTATTTTCTTGCATATTATTTTCCGCTCTATAGTTATCCCCACTTACTGCCACTCCACGGTTAAAGGGATCCGCCATGACTATCTCCGCACTGCGCCGCACCTTCCTCCTCGGTAGCCTGAGCCTGGTGCTCGGCGCCAGCTTTATTGGCACCAGCCAGGCCGCTGACGACCTGCTACAGACCATCCAGAAAAAGGGCTCGATCCAGATCGGCCTGGAAGGCACCTACCCACCGTTCAACTACCAGGACGAAAGCGGCAAGCTCACCGGTTTCGAAGTGGAGTTCGCCGAAGCCATTGCCAAGGAGCTGGGGGTAAAAGCCGAGTTCCAGCCCACCAAGTGGGATGGCATTCTCGCGGCGCTGGAATCCAAGCGTCTGGATATCGTGGTCAACCAGGTCACCATCTCCGAAGAGCGTAAGAAAAAATACGATTTCTCCACGCCCTATACCGTCTCCGGTATCCAGGTGCTGACCCGCAAGGGCCAGGAAGGCAACTTCAGCAAACCCACCGATCTCAACGGCAAGAAAGTCGGCGTGGTGCTGGGCACCAACTATGAGCAGTGGCTGAAAGACAACGTGCCTGAAGCCGATATCCGCACCTACGACGATGACGCCAGCCGCAACCAGGACGTACGCGTGGGCCGCCTGGACGCCATCCTGGGTGACCGCCTGGCCGCCTTCGAACTGATCGAGAAAACCGGCGACACCCTGGCCGTGGCTGGCAAGCCATTCGCCCCGCAGGAAGCTGGTATCGCCCTGCGCAAAGGCAACCCTCAACTGCTGGCAGCCATCGACAAGGCCATCGCCAAACTGCGCGCTGATGGCACCCTGAAACAGCTCTCGGTGAAGTGGTTCAAGGCTGACGTAACCCAATGATCGACGAGAGTATTCAGCTTGCTCTGAACTCCG
>JBCECW010000040.1:11278-12514 GCA_039207785.1 Pseudomonas sp.
AAGGGCGCGCTCTACACCATCGTGTTAAGCCTGGGCGGCATGTTCTTCGGCCTGCTGCTGGGCTTTGCCCTGGCGCTTATGCGCCTGTCGGCACTGCGGGTATTGAGCTGGACCGCACGTATCTATGTGTCGTTCTTTCGCGGTACGCCGCTGTTGGTGCAGCTCTTTATGATTTATTACGGCCTGCCGCAGCTGGGTATCCAACTGGACCCGCTGCCGGCAGCGCTGGTGGGCTTTTCGCTGAATATGGCGGCCTACGTTTGCGAAATTCTGCGTGCCGCCATCGGCTCCATCGACCGCGGCCAATGGGAAGCGGCGGCCAGTATCGGCATGACCCGCGCGCAGACGCTGCGCCGGGCGATCCTGCCGCAAGCGGCACGCACGGCCTTGCCGCCGTTGGGCAACAGCTTTATTTCGTTGGTAAAGGACACGGCCCTGGCGGCCACCATCCAGGTGCCGGAACTGTTCCGCCAAGCGCAGCTGATTACCGCGCGAACCTTCGAGATTTTCACCATGTACCTGGCGGCTGCGGTGATTTACTGGGTGCTGGCCAGCGCATTGGCGCTGCTGCAAAACCACCTGGAAGCGCGGGTCAACCGCCATAACCAAGAGCAGTGACATGTCGATGATCGAAGTGCGCGCCCTGACCAAGACGTTCAATGGGCATACGGTACTCAAGGGCATCGACCTGGATGTCGCGGCCGGCGAAGTGGTGGCCATTATCGGCCCCAGCGGTTCCGGCAAAACCACCCTGTTGCGCTGCCTGAATCTGCTCGAGGAACCGAGCGGCGGCAGCATCCGCGTGGGCGAGCGGGTGATTGACGCAAGCAAGCCGCTGGCCAAGCAGAAAGAGCTGGTTCGCAGCCTGCGCCAACATGTGGGTTTCGTGTTTCAGAACTTCAATCTGTTCCCCCATCGCACAGCGCTGGAAAACATTATCGAAGGCCCTGTCGTGGTGAAGAAAGAACCCCGCGCCAGCGCCATCGAGCGAGCCCGTGGGTTATTGGCCAAGGTCGGCCTGGCTGGCAAGGAAGACGCCTACCCACGGCGCCTGTCGGGTGGCCAGCAGCAACGCGTGGCCATTGCCAGGGCACTGGCCATGCAGCCGGATGTGATTCTGTTCGACGAGCCCACCTCGGCGCTGGACCCGGAATTGGTCGGTGAAGTACTAGCGACTATTCGCAGTCTTGCTCAGGAAAACCGCACCATGCTGATCGTCACCCACGAGATGAGCTT
>JBCECW010000041.1:0-2627 GCA_039207785.1 Pseudomonas sp.
GGCACAGAGTTCACGCTGGCTGTACCCGATTACGTGTACGCCGCCGGGGTGCATGACTATGCCGACCTGGCCAAGTTTGCCGACAAGTTCGACAAGAAGATCTACGGCATCGGCGCCGGCGCACCGGCCAACCAATCGCTGCAGGAAATGATCAGCAAAAACGAGTTCGACCTGGGCCAGTGGAAGCTGGTGGAGTCCAGCGAACAGGCGATGTTGTCGGAGGTAGGCCGGGCGGTAAAACGCGAGCGTTTTATCACCTTCCTGGGCTGGACCCCGCACCCGATGAACGTGCAATTCAAGATGAAATACCTCACCGGCGGCGAGAAATACTTCGGCGCCAGCGGCAGCGTTTACACCCTGACCCGCAAAGGTTATGCACAGGCCTGCCCGAACGTGGCGAAGCTGCTGACCAACCTGACATTCACCCAGGAAATGGAAAACAGCATCATGGCCCAGGTGGCCGACAAGAAGGGCAGCAATGCCGAGGCGGCCAAGGCCTATATCAGTGCCCACCCGGAGCTGTTGGATAAGTGGCTGGAAGGGGTGAAAACCAAAGAGGGTGGTGAGGCGTTGGCGGCGGTTAAAGCCAAGCTGTAAAAGCGGCCCTCTCCCCAACCCTCTCCCGCAGGCGGGAGAGGGAGCCGACCGCATCGCCTATTGGCTCCCCTCTGCCCGCTTGCGGGAGAGGGGCTGGGGGAGAGGGTTTTCGCTTTGAGCTGCTACCCTATCCGCCGTCCTCGCTCCCCGAGATTTTCATGCGCTGGCCCAATCGCCTGATGCTTCTACCGTTTTTGACCTGGTTGCCGTTGCAAACCGGCCGCTCCCTACGCCGCGACCTGCTGGTGGGCCTGAGCGGCGCCGTGCTGGCCCTGCCGCAGTCCATTGCCTATGCCCTGATCGCCGGCCTCCCGGCCGAGTACGGCCTATATGCCGCCGTGGTGCCGGTGCTGATCGCCTGCCTGTGGGGCTCGTCATGGCACCTGATCTGCGGGCCTACGGCGGCCATTTCCGTGGTGCTCTTCACCAGTGTCAGCCCCCTGGCCGTGCCGGGCAGTGCGGACTATGTGGAGCTGGTGTTACTGCTGACCTTTCTCGCCGGCCTGTTCCAGTGGCTACTGGGCCTGCTGCGCTTCGGCTCCCTGGTGAATTTCGTTTCCCACTCGGTGGTGGTCGGCTTTAGCGCCGGCGCCGCCGTGGTGATTGCCCTGGGCCAATTGCCTTACCTGCTGGGCATCGACCTACCCAGCCAAGCCACCGGCTACGACAGCCTGGTGCACCTGGTGGCCTTGTTGCCGACTTTGAACCCATCCTGCCTGGCAGTGGCGATCATCAGCCTGGGCAGCAGCCTGGTGATTCGCCGCCTGTGGCCCAAAGCACCGGCGTTGCTGATCGGCATTGTGCTTGGCAGCGCGGTGGTCTGGGCCTTGCCGTCACTGTTTGCCGGCGTGCCGCTGGTAACCGCCTTCAGTGGCTCGCTACCACCGTTCAGCCCGCTTAGCCTGGACCCGGCCACCGTGCTGCGCCTGCTGCCCACCGCCGTGGCCTGCGGCATGCTTGGCCTGGTCACCAGCCTGTCGATTGCCCGCACCCTGGCCAGCCGTTCGCAGCAGGTGCTCAACGCCAACCAGGAAGTGCGCGCCCAGGGCCTGTCGAATCTGGTGGGAGCGTGGTTCTCCGGCTACCTGTCGGCCGGCTCGTTTACCCGCTCCGGGCTTAACCTGCAAAGCGGCGCCAGCTCGCCGCTGGCGGGGGTGTTTTCGGCGTTGTGGGTGGCGGGCTTTGCCCTGCTCGGCGCCGGGCTGATTGCCCATATTCCATTGCCAAGCATGGCCGCCAGCATTCTGCTGATTTGCTGGGGGCTGATCGACTTCGCCGGCATCCGCGCGCTGTACCGGGTCAGCCGCTCGGAGTTTGTGGTGATGCTGCTGACCCTGGCCGCCACCCTGTTGCTGGAGTTGCAGACCGCGATCTACGCCGGCGTGCTGGCCTCGCTGTTTTTCTACCTCAAGCGCACCTCGCAGCCACGGGTGCAGCAATGGCTGGAAGGCGATGAAGAAATCCTGCGGGTAGAGGGTTCGATATTCTTTGGCGCCTGCCATTACCTGCAGGTACGCCTGCAACGCAGCCAGGGCCAGCGGGTGGTGATCGACGCGCGGCAGATCAACTTTATCGACTACGCCGGCGTCAGCATGCTGCACCAGGAGGCCCACCGCCTGCGCGGGCAGGGCCGTAGCCTGTGCCTGCGCCAGGCCAAGGCGCAGGTGGTGGAGGAGTTGCTGAAACTGGAAGGCGCCGAGCAGTGCCCCATCGCCTTTGAGCCGCCTGTGTAAGGGCGGTGTCAGGGCTGTGTAAAAGTCCTGATACAGAGGAATTTTCACCGTTGCGCTACGCCTAACCTTGCAACCAGCGCCGATACGCGGCGTGTAGCAAGGAGCATCACCATGAAGACGTCCCGCCTGATTGCCAGCCTGAGTATTGCCGCCCTGTTGGCCAGCAACCTGAGCATGGCCGCCCCGCAAGGGGGCCCGGGCCAGGACCCGCGCAATGAGCACGGCCAGGGGCAGCAACACGATGACCGCGGCCATGGGCAAACCCCACCGCATGGCCAGCCGCAACCATCCAATAAC
>JBCECW010000041.1:2637-12470 GCA_039207785.1 Pseudomonas sp.
GATTTCGCCCCGGTGCGCCAGCAGTTCTATGACCACCGCCAGCAGATCGGCCGCGGCCCGGACCTGCCGCCCGGCGTGCGCATCGAACACGGCAAGCCGCTGCCCCACGGCTACGGCAAACGCCTGGATGCCCGCGCATTGCATGGGCTGCCGCAATACAACGGCTATGAATGGCGGCGGGTAGGGACGGATGTGGTGCTGATCGCCATTGGTACCGGGATCGTCTACACCATCTTGCAAGGTGTATTGAATTAACCCGACCTACCCACCGAACCGTAGGAGCGAGCTTGCTCGCGAACGGCGTTGGCACGATTCGCCAGCGATCGGATGGCCGCCCTCTCGCTCCTACAATCAAAACTGCCACTTGGCATTAACCATCACATTGCGCGGTTCGCCATAGGAGCCGGCATTGAAGGTGCCAAGGCCGTCGTAGTACTTCTCGTCGAACAGGTTGTTAAGGTTCAGGCCCACCGTCAGGTGCTCGTCCACGTCGTAGTTGGCGAGCAAACCCACCAGGGCGTAGTCGCTCTGCTTGGCCTTGTAGTAGTTGTCGTCCGCCAACTGCGCCAGCTTGTAGATCTCGCTCTGCCAGGTGACGTTGCCACCCACGGTCAGGCGATTGAGCTCGCCCTGCAGGCGGTAGGTGGTGCCCAGCTTGAACAGGTTCATCGGCTGGTCGGCCTGGATACGCTTGTCGTCACGGTCCTTGGATTCGCGATAGGTGTAGCCGCCAAACACATTCCAGCCCGGCGCCAGCTCACCGGCGATTTCGCTTTCTACGCCGCGGCTGACGGTGCCGCTGATGGCCTGGTAGATCGACTGGCCACGCACATCATCCCAACCCACTTCCAGCGCCAGGTTGTCTTGCTGCACTTCGAACAGGGCGATGCTGGCATTTAACGCGCCGCCAAAGAATTCGCCCTTGATGCCCACTTCGTAGTTGTCGCCTTCCAGCGGGTCCAGCGACTTGTTGTTGGCGTCGTTGGTGCTGGCCTGCGGCTGGAAGATGCTGGTGTAGCTGGCATACAGCGAGTAGGTGTCGTTGAGGTCGTAGATGATCCCGGCATAGGGCGTGACCACACCACTCTTCTTGGTGGTATCGGATGGGCTATTGGCCGGATCGGGGCTGGGGTCGAGGGTCTCGTCCATTTCCTTCCACCAGCTCACCCGCGCACCGAGGATTACCGACAAGTCATCCGCCGGCTTCAGGCGCAGGGCGCCGTAGGTAGCGGTCTGGCGCAGGCGCGAGAGGTTGTCCTGGGTTTTGCTCAGGTGCGGCCTGGCGAACTGGTCGCCGTTCCACTCGTAGATATTGTCGATGGCCGGGTTCTGGTTCTGGTAGGTCGGGTAGTTCAGGTGGCTGCGCGAGGTGCTGGCGCCGACCACCAGCTCATGTTCGCGGCCCAGCAACTGGAACGGGCCGGACGCGTAGATATCGGCGGTGTCCTGGGTCTGGTAGCTGTCCAGGCGATTGACGAAGGCAAACACGCCGCCTCCGGTGGCCTGGTTGACCGTGCCGCCACTGGCCGAACCCACAGTGCCACGGCGATAGGAGTACTGGTGGCTGTAGGCGGCCTTCAGGCTCCAGTCGTTACCCAGTTGATGTTCCAGGGCGGTGGTGAAGTTGTAATGGCTGTTGTCCAGGTAGCTCCAGCGCGCGCCCGGGTTGAAGGAGCGGGAGAAGTTGGTCTGCGAGCCGTTGCTGTTGTACAGCGGGATATCGCCGAAGGTCACGCCATCGGAATCGTTGTTCTGGTAGTCCAGGCTGGTGCGCAGCACCGTGCTGTCGCTGAGGTCGATATCCAGCGCGCCGTACATCACCTTCTTTTCCTGCTTGTACCAGTCGGTAAAGGAGTTCTGTTTTTCGTAGGCCGCCACCAGGCGCCCGCGCACGGTGCCGCTGTCGTTCAACGGGCCGGATACATCGCCTTCACTGCGGTACTTGTCCCACGCGCCCGCTTCGCCGGAAACATAGCTCTGGAACTGCTCGGTGGGCCGCTTGCGTACCAGGTTGACGGTGGCCGAGGGATTGCCGGCGCCACTCATCAAGCCGTTGGCGCCGCGAATCACTTCCACGCGGTCGTAGATCGCCATATCCAGCAGGGTGCCGGTGTATTGCTGTGAGTCGTTGATCACCGGCGAGGGCAGGCCATCGAACTGGTAGTTCTGGATGGTGAAGCCACGGGAATAGAAGGTGTAGCGGTCGCTGTCGCGGTGGTTGGTGCTGATGCCGGGGGTGAATTTCAGCACGTCGTTAAGGGTCGACAGCTGCTGGTCGTCCATCAGTTGGCGGGTGAGCACGCTCACCGATTGCGGGGTTTCGCGCAGGCTCAACGGCAGCTTGGTGGCGGCTCGGGCAGTGCCGACGGTATAGGCGCCGGTGCCTTCGCTGGCACCCAGCAGATTGCCGTTGATGGTGGCGGCGTCCAGCTCGGCGCTGCCACTGGCGACCTTGCGCAGGGTGAAGGTTTTTTCATCGACAAACTGCACGCTGTAGCCGCTGCCTTGTAGCAGCTTGGCCAGAGCCTCCTTGACCGCGAAATTGCCCTGCAAACCGGCGCTGCGCAGGCCGGCCACATCGCTGGAGCTGAACAGGATACGCAGGCCGGCCTGGTCGGCGAATTGGGTCAGGGCGCTGTCAAGCGCCTGGGCCGGGATGTTGTAGGTCTGGGTGGCGCTTTGTTCGGCGGCAATGGCCGTGAGTGGCAATGGCGCTACCGAGGCGCCCATAAGCGCGACTAGCGCGATGGCCTGACGGAGGCTGCGAGGGCGTGCGGTGTTGATGTGCTTATACATGAAAATGCCGGTCTCCCCTGAGTTGGCAGATGCGCTTCTAATGAGAACAATTCGCGCTTCATGCCTACGACGAAACAGCCGGGCAAACCTTGCCGTGGTTTTTGCAGATTTTTTTCACTGTTGGAAAAACCGCTCAGCCGGCGGGGCGGACCAGGGTCAGCAAGGGCAGGCGGGTGATGCGCAACGGCTGGGTTTGCTCCAGGGTGCGCAACAGGGCAGCGGGGTCGTCCAGTTCAAACAAGCCGCTCACGCGCAGCTCGGCCAATTGCCCATCGGTGAGGTACAGCTTGCCGGGCAGGTAGCGTTCCAGTTCAGCCAGCACCTCGCCGAGCGGCCGGCTGTTGAAAATCAGCTTGCCGCGTTGCCAGGCGTCCGCACTGGCCACGTCCAGCTGGGTGACCGCGCCGGGTGCCTGGCCCTGTTGATAACTCAGGCCCTGGCCCACCGTTAGCCGCGCGGGCGTGCCGCCGGAGTCGACTTGCACAATGCCCTCGCTGACACGCACGCCGACCTGGTCACCCCGTAGGTCGACATCAAAGCGCGTACCCACGGCGCGCACTTCGCCGTCGGCGGCATGCACGATAAACGGCCGCTGCGCATCCTTGGCTACCTGGAACAGTGCCTCGCCCTGGTACAGGTGGATGCTGCGGCGTTCTGCCGAATAGTCCACCGACAGCGCGCTGGCGCTGTTGAGCCAGATACGGCTGCCGTCCTCCAGTTGCACCTCGTGGCGTTCGCCGACGGCGGTGGTGTAGTCGGCATACAGGCGGGCAACCGGCCCCAGGGTGTTGATAACCAGCGCCACGGCGGCCAGTGACGCGGCCACTGCGCCACTTATCCACAGACGACGGCCACGACGCGGCGCCGGCAATGGCTGGCGTACGGTTTGCGCGGCAGCGGTGGCGGGCAGGGCGGCCCAGATATCCTGGGCCATTTGCGCGGCCGCCTGATGGGCCGGGCTGCGCTGGCTCCAGGCATTGAACGCCATACGCTCAGCCGCCGTGGCCCGCCCGGAATGCAGGTGCACCCACAGCTCGATGGCCTCGTCTTCGAGGGCAGCGGCCAGGTCGGGGGGCAGGGTCGAGTCAATCATGGGCAGGCCGGAACACAGGGGTGGAAGCAGGCGACAGTCTGGCGGCGCCAGGGCACATTGGGCAAGTCATGGCGTTTGCGCCTTGCGCAGCCAGTCACGGCAATGGCGCATGGCTTGCACCAGGTACTTGCCCACCATGCTTTCCGAAACACCGAGGCGCTTGGCGATCTGCGCGTGGCTCAGGCCGTCCAGGCGGTTGAGCAGCAGGGCCAGGCGGGCATTGCTCGGCAGTTGATCGAGGGCGGCGTCCAGCTGGCTGAGTTGTTCGCTGGCGAGCAGGGCGTCTTCCAGGCCGGTGGCCGGGTCGCAGACGTCCAGGGCGGCGTGTTCGTCCACGTGCAGGCTGGCCAGGCGTTTTTCCCGGCGCAGACGGTCGATGGCCAGGTTGCCGGCCACCCGGAACAGAAACGCACGCGGCTCACCAATCGGCTCGCCAGCCGGCAGATTGCTCAGGCGCAGGTAGGTGTCCTGGGCCACGTCCGCCGCGTGCTCGACATCACCGAGCCGGCGCGCCAGAAAGCGCAGCAGGTCCGCGTAATGTTCCTGAAAGCTGGCCAACAAGTCGGCTGATCCGCCGCGCGACATACTCTGCCCTTCGCCCATTCCGGCAGGCGCCGGAGCAGGCGGCAGAGTACATTAGTTGAGAACGACTATCAAAAACTACCGATCTACAGCTCGAAAATGACTGCTGGGTCGTCGTCGCGGAACACTGAGAGATTTATGGTCATGGGCGGGCCGATCCACATGCCATGGTCGCGATGGTCGGCCAGGTCGTTGCCGGTAATGGGATGGACAAAGATCGACAAGCCCTGCGCCTGCAGCACCAGCCAGGGAATCAACTGGGCAAACACCGCCGGGCGCAACGCCAGTTGGCAACTCCACGCCGGGTGCGGACCAACGAGCTGTTCGTGGACGCGGCCCATCTTGAGCTCAAACAGCGTGGCCGCTTCTTCGCATAGCCGACGGGCCTGGGCCAGCGTGCTGGCGTCGAAGTAGACATGCGCATGCCAGCCGCGAATACGTGTGTCAGCCGCTACATCGTTCATCCGGGCTACTCCTACGCTAACTGACGGCGCAACTCGGCCAGCACGCCCGCGCTGTCCGGACGCACGCCGCGCCAGAGGAAAAACGCTTCCGCCGCCTGCTCCACCAGCATGCCGAGCCCATCCAGGGTGCGTGCGGCACCGTGGCTGGCGGCCCATTGGTTAAACGCGGTGAGGCCTTTGCCGTACATCATGTCGTAGCACACGGTATGGCCCGGCTGAATCAGGCTGGGCGAAATCGGCGGCAATTCGCCCGCCAGGCTGGCCGAGGTGCCGTTGATGATCAGGTCTACCGGTGCCTCCAGCCAATCGAAGCCGCAGGCGGCCACCGGGCCCAGGTCGGCAAATAGCTGCGCCAGTGCTTCGGCTTTTTCCAAAGTGCGGTTGGCGATGACCAGCGAGTGCGGCTTTTCCGCCAGCAAGGGCGCCAGTACACCGCGCACGGCGCCACCGGCACCCAGCAGCAGAATGCGCTTGCCGCTGAGGTCGAGGCCGGCATTGACGGTGAGATCGCGCACTAGGCCGGCACCATCGGTGTTATCGCCCAGCAGGCCGCCATCGGCCTGCTTGCTCAAGGTATTTACCGCCCCGGCGCGTTGGGCGCGCGGGGTCAGGCTATCGGCCAGTTGGTAGGCCTGTTCCTTGAACGGCACGGTGACATTGCCGCCGCGGCCGTTGGCAAAAAACTCGCGGGCAAAGGCGCTAAAACCATCGAGCGGCGCCAGCAGCGGTTCGTAGCTGAGTTGCTGGCCGGTCTGTTCGGCGAACAGACGGTGGATCAGCGGCGATTTGCTGTGGCCGATGGGATTGCCGAATACGCCATAACGGTCCATTAGCGCGCGGCCTCGCCCAACCAGTCACGGTCTTGCAGGAAGTACTCGGTCAGGCGCGCTTCTTCGCTGCCGGCCTCGGGTTTCCAGTCGTAGCCCCACTGCACATGCGGTGGCAGCGACATCAGGATCGACTCGGTACGCCCGCCCGATTGCAGGCCGAACAAGGTGCCACGGTCGTACACCAGGTTGAATTCCACATAGCGGCCACGGCGATGGGCCTGGAACTCGCGCTGCGCGGCGGTGAACGGGGTGTCTTTGCGGCGTTGCACAATGGGCAGGTAGGCGTCGATATAGGCGTCGCCAATGGCACGGATAAAGGCGAAGCAGGTGTCGAAGTCCCAGGCGTTCAGGTCATCGAAAAACAGGCCGCCGATGCCGCGTGGTTCGTTGCGGTGTTTGATATGGAAATAGGTGTCGCACCAAGCCTTGTAGCGCGGGTACACGTCGGCGCCAAAGGGCGCGCAAGCCTGTTCGGCGACGCGGTGCCAATGCTGGCAGTCTTCTTCGTTGCCGTAGTAGGGCGTGAGGTCGAAACCGCCGCCAAACCACCATACGGCTTCCTCGCCTTCTTTCTCGGCAATAAAGAAGCGCACGTTGGCGTGGGGGGTGGGGATATGGGGGTTTTCCGGGTGCATGACCAGCGACACGCCCATGGCTTCAAAGCCACGGCCGGCGAGCTCCGGGCGGTGGGCGCTGGCGGAGGGCGGCAGGCCGCTGCCAAATACATGGGAGAAGTTGACCCCGCCTTTTTCCAGCACCGCGCCATTGGCGATTACACGGGTACGCCCACCGCCACCAGCCGGACGCTCCCAGGCGTCTTCGACAAACCGGGCGCTGCCGTCTGCGGCTTCCAGGGCGGCGCAGATACGGTCTTGCAGATCGAGCAGATAGGCCTTTACGGCCGCGGTACGTTCACTCACACCATCACCTTCAACACGCAAAATTAAAAACCGGTTTACCGCCCGGAAGCCGCTGGCAGTGGGGCTCTTGGCCCGAATAGGGGCGCAAGCATACCACTGCTACCCGTGGCACCGGTGTTGACGCCCATCAGTGACAAGCGTTGCATAGCGTCACTAACCGACATTTTCGTAGGGAGTTTCCATGGCCAAACGCATTCAATTCGCCCAACACGGCGGCCCTGATGTTCTCGAGTACGTGGACTACCAACCCGCCGCCCCCGGCCCGAATGAAGTCCGCGTGGCCAACCACGCCATCGGTCTTAACTTTATCGACACCTACTACCGCAGCGGCCTGTACTCGCCGCCCGCGCTGCCTTCCGGGTTGGGCGCCGAAGGGGCGGGCGTGATCGAGGCGGTGGGCAGCGCCGTCAGCCACCTGAAAGTGGGCGACCGCGTGGCCTATGGCACCGGCCCGTTGGGGGCTTACAGCGAGGTGCATACCTTGCCAGCGGCGCACCTGGTGAAACTGCCGGACAGCATCAGC
This sequence comes from Pseudomonas sp., assembly GCA_039207785.1. Lineage (GTDB taxonomy): Bacteria > Pseudomonadota > Gammaproteobacteria > Pseudomonadales > Pseudomonadaceae > Aquipseudomonas. Next base: position 9,846 of record JBCECW010000041.1, read on the forward strand.
TTTGAACTGGCTGCCAGCGTGATGCTCAAGGGCCTCACCGTGCAGTACCTGCTGCGCCAGACCTACCCGCTCAAAGGCGGCGAAACCATTCTGTTCCACGCAGCCGCCGGCGGCGTCGGCAGCATTGCCTGCCAATGGGCCAAGGCCCTGGGGGTAAAACTGATCGGTACCGTGGGTTCGGCAGCCAAGGCCGAACGCGCCAAGGCCCTCGGTGCCTGGGCGACGATTGATTACAGCCACGAAGATGTTGCCGCCCGCGTGCTGGAGCTGACCGAGGGCAAGAAATGCCCGGTGGTGTATGACTCCATCGGCAAGGACACCTGGGATATTTCCCTGAATTGCACCGCCCCGCGCGGCCTGCTGGTGAGCTTTGGCAATTCGTCCGGGCCGGTAAGCGGGGTCAATCTGGGCGTACTGGCTGGCAAGGGCTCGCTGTTTGTAACCCGCCCCACCCTGGGCAGCTACGCCGACAGCCCGACCGCCCTGCAGGCCATGGCTGACGAGCTGTTCGCCATGCTCGCCAGCGGGCAGATCAAGGTGGATATCAACCAGCGCTACGCCTTGAAGGATGCCGCTGCCGCCCATATCGCCCTGTCCGGGCGGCAGACCAGCGGCTCCACCGTGTTGCTGCCGTAAGGCCTAGCTGGCGCGCAGTACGTTGCCGGTGGCCAGGTCGCGAATCACGCTGGGGTTTTTACGGCCACCGAGCGCGCCGGTCAGCACGGCGTCGAGCTGATCGGGGAAGTACTGCTGGATACGCAGGCTATTGCGCGCCGGCGGTTTGCCGGCCGGGTTGGCCGAGGTGGACACCAGCGGGCCGACCTGGGCACAAAGCTCGCGCACCAGCGGGTGGTCGGTTACGCGCAAAGCCACGGTTTCGTGCTGGCCGGTAATCCAGGCGGGCAGCAGGTTCTGGTGCGGCACCAGCCAGGTATTCGGGCCGGGCCAGGTGCTGGCCAGGCGGTCGATCCAGAGCTCCGGGAAGTCTTCGAGCAGAAACTCGAATTGCTCAATGCGGTCGGCCACCAGGATCAGGCCCTTTTCCACCGGGCGCTCCTTGAGGGCCAGCAGACGCTCCACCGCCTGCGCGTCCCAGGGGTCGCAACCCAGGCCCCAGACCGCCTCGGTGGGATAGGCAATCACACCGCCATTGCGCACCACGCGTGCTACCTGCTGGATTCGCCAACTACTGCTCATCGCCACCTCGGGAGTCAATTTCAAACTGCGGGCAGTGTACCGAAGCGTCGCCTAACGGCCCACCCAGACCCCGCCTTCATTGGCCACCCGGCCTTCCACCTCCAGTTCGCTCAAGGCCGCCAATACCGCTGGCAAGCTCCAGCCACTGGCCACGGCCAGCGCCTCGCCAGTGTGCGGCGCGGCGAACAGCAATTTCAGCAGCGGGTGTTTGACCGGCGCCGCCTTGGCCCGCCGCTTGGGGGCCGGCGCCACGTTCTGCCAGCCGCGCAGCCCTTCGAAAATATGCTCGACGCACTCCACCAGGGTGGCGCCATCGCGAATCAACTGATGACAGCCACGCGCCCCCGGATGGTGGATGGAGCCGGGAATGGCATACACCTCGCGCCCCTGTTCCAGCGCCAGCCGCGCGGTAATCAACGAGCCGCTCGACGGGCTGGCTTCCACTACCAGCACGCCCAGGGACAGGCCACTGATAATGCGATTGCGCAGCGGAAAACTGGCGGCAACCGGCGGGCTGTCCAATGGCAACTCCGAGATCAGCGCACCTTGGGCGGCAATCTCCAGCGCCAGTTGGCGATGGCGGGGCGGGTAGATCTGTTCCAGACCGGTGCCCAGCACCGCCACGGTTTTACCGCCCACGGCCAGGGCGCCCTGGTGCGCCGCGCCGTCGATGCCCAAGGCCATGCCGCTGGTAATCACAAAGCCACCGGCGGCCAGGCTGCGGGCGAAGGCGTGGGCGGTGTCCATGCCCGGCTTCGACGCCCGACGGCTGCCGACGATGGCCAGCTGCGGCTGCTGCAAGAGCGCCGGATCACCGGCAACAAACAGCAGCGGCGGCGCATCCGGCAGTTCGGCGAGCAGGGCGGGGTAGTCGGGGCTGTCCCACATCAGCAGGTGGTGATTACATTGCTCCAGCCAGGCGAGGGTGGCGTTTACTCGCTGGCCAATGCTGTCGTCGCGGCGGGCTTCGGCGCAGGCGACCGGCAGTTTGAGTGCGCGCCAGGCGGCGGCCGGGGCACTAAGTGCCGACGAGGCATTGCCGAAGGCATCGATAAGGGTACGCAGGCGTTTGTTGCCCAGCTCTGGCAAGCAGTGCAGACGCACCCGTGCTTCCAGCTCGGCAGGCGAGATGTTGGTCATGATCAGTCCTTGATCGTTAAACAGCTATTTCAGAGAAATTTCTTACAAGACCCCAGAAACAAAAACCCCCGCATTTGCGGGGGTTCTTGTTGGTTATGGGTTTCGCACCTTGTCCATCACTTCAAGCTGCCGGCTGGCGCTGAGGATCAGGCCGTAGCTGAGCTTGTCGTAGGTATGGAACACCATCAGCAAGCCGGCGCGCTCGTCGGGGATTTTCACCTGTTCGCCGGTTACGCGGTCACGTACGGTTTCGCCGGTTTTGTACACCGCCAGCACGTTGCCTTCTAC
>JBCECW010000042.1:0-12445 GCA_039207785.1 Pseudomonas sp.
GGATCGTTACGGCCAACGTCTTTCAACGCATTGCGCACAGGCTCCTGGTGCCCATGGTTGCAGTCCGGGCCGTGTACATGGCCGTGGTCGTGATGGTGGTGATCATGGTCGTGGTTGCAGTCAGGACCGTGGACGTGGGGTTCTTGGCTCATTTGCGGGTTACTCCGGAATAAAATCGCCGGGAATTATCTCGCCATTTCGTTCCAGGTGCACGCTTGCGCCAAACAATACGCCGGTGTCGGCCACGCCATAGAAGCGGTAGCGAATCGGCTCGTCGTGTTTTTCCAGCATCTTGGCGATGGGCTTGAGGTTGCGCCACAGGTTGGTCCGCAGCGGCACCTTGAGGGTGCGATGGCCGTTGGCGGGCACCGTGGCCCAGATATCCGCCTCGCCGTCGGCCAGCTTGATGTCGTTGAGGTAGAGGCTGAAGGTCAGGCCGCGAATGGGCATGTCGCTGTCGTTGGGGTTGTCCAGGCGCAGGTGCAGCAGGAACTCCTGCTCGGTCAGCTTGGCCTTGACCACCTCGACTTTCTGCAGCGCGACGCTGGGGTCCTGCAGGTCGCCGGCGAACCACGAGCACCCGCCCAGGCCCGAGAACAGACCCAGCAGAAGGCAAAACCCAAGATATGTGCTGCGCGTGGCGTGCTGCCGCATGGCGAACTCCTTGTGGCCCGAGTGTGTCGCAACCCGCAGCGTTCGGGCAACCTGTTGTTTATATAAAAAAATCTGCGCCATACTCCAAGCTCACTCGGACAGCACGGACTCGGACAGGAGAGCACCCATGAGCCGCTACGAGATCGCTTTCTCCGGACAATTGGTGCCCGGCGCCCAGTTGGACCTGGTGAAAGCCAATATGGCCAAACTGTTCCAGGCCGATGAGCAACGCATTGCCTTGCTGTTCTCCGGCCGGCGCCTGGTGATCAAGAACAACCTCGACGAAGCGGCTGCGGAAAAGTACCGCGCCACCATTGAACGCGCCGGCGCGGTGGTGGAGGTCTGCGATATGGATTTTGTCGAGATCGAAGAGGTGGAGATGGCGCCGCCACCGCCCTATGAGCCGCCAGCCCCTGCTCCAGTTGCAGCCTCTGTTGGCGGCACGCCAAAGCCCTTGGTGGTCGCGCCGCGCGATGAATATATGGCGGCCTTTAGCGATGTCGAGGCGCCGGACTTCGGCATTGCGCCGGTGGGGGTCGATCTACAGGACGAGAAGCCCGAAGCAGTGGCGCCGAAGGTAGACCTCAGCCAGTTCAGCCTGGCACCGGCTGGCAGCGATATGGGCCAGGCCAAGGCAGCACCGGCGGGCCCGCCGCCAGACACCTCGCACCTGAAATTGCAGGAATAACCGTAGGAGCCAGCTTGCTGGCGAACCCTGGAAACGCCATTCTCGATCAGCGTTTGCAGGGTTCGCGACCAAGGTCGCTCCTACGTCGAATCGCGAGCGCTAGATAAATCCCGCACAGCACTTCTTGAACTTCAGCCCGCCACCACACGGGCATGGATCATTACGCGTGGCCTTCAGCGGCACCGTGCTGTCGATGAAGTACCAACGCCCGCCATTCTGCACAAAACCCGAGCGCTCACGATGGGCATGTTCGCCACCCTCGTCATGCCAGCGGGCAGTAAAGGTGACAAAGGCATGCTCGGGTTTGCCGCCATGCACTTCGGCACTTTCTACCTCCAGGCCCAGCCAGGTGCTCTGGGCGCTCCAGACCTGCATGGACACCGTGTCCAACTCGGCTTGCTGGGCGGGCAGGGTGGTGGCCTTGAGGTAGTCGATCTTGCCCAGCACATAGGCGCTGTAGCGTGAGCGCATCAGGGTTTCGGCGCTCGGTGCCGGGGTGCCGTCGTGGTAATGGCCGCAGCAGGCACTGAGCAGATTGCCGCTGCCACAGGGGCAGGCGGTTTGTGGGTCGGGTAAGGAAGCCATGGCGATTACCACCAGTACTTGCCGAAGTTTTCCGGATTTGCCCAGAACTTGGCGTTAAGCCAGTCGGGCACCTGTTTGTATTCACGCAAGTCGTAGGTGAACAGGGTTAGCACCTGGTCGTCGCGCTGGAAACGCTCGCTGGCTTGCAGCGCCAGGGCATACAAGTCAGTGTCGTGCAGGCCGCAGGCGGGTAGGTCGACCAACACCGCCAGGCGGCTGGCATTGAGGTTGCGGATACCCCCCAGCAACTCCAGGCCACTGCGTTTGGGCAGGTGCTCCAGGCAGTCGGCGATCAGCGCCAGGTCGTAACGTTGGGCCGCCAGCTCCGCCGGTAACGGGCCGGCCGGGGCAAAGGCGCAAACGCTGTCGGGGTGTGCCTGTTGGAAGGCCAGCACCGCTGGAAAATCCACCGCGCCCACCACTAAAAGACGCGCAGGCGCGTAACGGTCCAGAAGCGCGGCTACGGCCTGTTGCGGCGTGCGCGCAGAAAAGCTTTCAGTCATCGAAAATCCTCGAACATAAGCGACAAGCCTAGCTGGATGCAGCGATATGGCCTAGTGCTGGCGGATTCTACCTAGTGCTGGCGAATTCTAAGGGTGCCGTCTTTAATCCCAGAGTGTCGGTTTACGCCGATCCCATGAGGAGACTGTGCATATGAGCATTAAACGGACTGCAGTACCCCTGATCTTGTTGAGTACGTTGCTGACCGGCTGTGCCGGTTTACAGAAAACCGATTGGCCAACCTGTGCAGCGGTTGGTGGTGTAGGTGGCGCCGCGTTGGGTGCCATTGAAAGTTCGTCCTGGGCTGGCTGGGGCGCTCTGGGTGGCGCGGCGTTGGCCGCCGGCTACTGCTGGAGCCACGGCGACGGCGATGAAGACGGTGATGGTGTACCTGACAGCCGCGACAAGTGCCCAGGCACGCCGCCAGGCACCAAGGTGGATGCCAATGGTTGCCCACCACCAGCTGTAGTTGAAGAAGTACAAGAGCAGGTTGTGGTGGTTGAAGACGAAGTGATCGTGGTGCGTGATGTGCTGTTCGAGTTTGACTCGGCCAAGCTCACCGCCAGTGACAAGACCAAGCTCGACACCATTGCCACGCGCCTGAAAAACGAAGCGCCGAATGCCAAGCTGACCGTTAGCGGGCATACCGACAGCGTGGGTTCAGACGCCTACAACCAGAAACTCTCGGAACGCCGCGCGCAGTCGGTGGCGGACTACCTGGTGGCCAATGGTGTATCGCCGAATAACGTCGTAGACGTGGTCGGTGCCGGTGAAAGCATGCCTGTGGCGGACAACAAAACCGCCGATGGCCGTCAGCTCAACCGTCGCGTGGAAATCAAGATCCACCGTTAACGCAACGGCAAGAGCGCGTGAATACTGCGCTGTACGCCTTGTGCGGCGCAGTTTGTAGGCTTTACTTCTGAGTTACCGGCACTCGCCGGTGACTCAGGAGACTATAAAATGCCAACCTTATCCCTGCGGGTAACGGTACCAATTCTTCTGGTCAGCAGTGTTCTATCTGGTTGCGTATCGACGTCCAGCAACGGGGATGCCGTGGTGAATCAGGGGAACTGGCCCATTTGTACCGTTTTCGGTTTGATCTGCTATGCACTTGATGGTGACGAAGACTCCGATGGTGTTCACGACCGCCGCGATGTCTGCGCCGATACCCCTGCCAATACGCCGGTAAACAACAGCGGTTGCCCGCAGCCGCAATACCCGGCCGCGGCCGCCACGCCGCCTCCAGAACCCGTCGCCGAAACGCCCGCCGCGCAGAACGAAACCATCGTGCTGAGCGATGCCGGCGATGTGCTGTTTGCCTTTGACTCGGCCGAGTTGAGTGCCAACGCCAAGACCGCGCTGACGGAAATCAGCAAGCGATTGACCGGCGCCAGCCTGGTCAGTGTCCAGGTGGCTGGGCATACCGACAGCAAAGGTTCGGATGCCTACAACCAGAAACTGTCGGAACGACGCGCCCAGAGCGTGGCGAACTTCCTTGAGAGCCAAGGCATACCTGCCGGCAAGCTGTCGGTAGTCGGCTACGGCGAAAGCCAGCCGGTGGCTGACAACAACACCGACGGCGGCCGCGCGCAGAACCGTCGCGTGGAGTTGCATGTGTCGCACTAGGTAAAGCCAGACGCCGGGGCCAAGCCTTCGGCGTAATAAAGAGAGACGCAGCGGAGGCCTTGTGCCTCCGCCGTTTTTTTATCGGCACGCTGGTTTCAGCAAGGTGCAAAAGAGTAAGGTGCGCGACGACCAATAATTAAAACGGGGGCGCAGGCATGAAGGTGTTTTTGCAGGTGGGGAAGGCCGCTGTGGCGGTGTTCTGGTTGCTGGTGCTGGCCAACCTGGTCAGCCCGCTGAACAAGCCGGTGGATGGTTTGCTCGACGCGCTCGGCGCCTTGGTGCTGCTGGCCCATGTGCTAGAGCTCTGGCTGTTTGGCAGTCGCCTGCGCGGCTTGCCCAATGCCAATCTGCAGCGCGCACAGGTACTGCTGTTTGGCATCTTCCATCTGTATAACCTCGCCGCGCCGGTTGCCGCTGTGGCAAGCCCGGAGGTAGTGGCCGACGCTGCGCCTGAGCCGGTTGCCGACCTGATTGCCGCCGCGCCCGCCGCTGCCAACGACGATACGCAGGTGCAGCATGCATAAGCGCCTCTTCGCCGGTTGTGCTGTACCTCTGCTGCTGGCCAGCGCGCTGGCGCAGGCAGAGGCGACCGTCAGCGTCGCTTCCAACTCCATGCTGCGTTTACCCAATACCACCAGCACCTTGTTGCTGGACCGCCTGGATATCGCCGATTCGGCGACGCTGGTGGTGCCGGCCACGGTTACCGAGATTCGCGTTGGCGAGCTGCGTATGGGCCGCGATGCCCATCTTTCCATTGTCCCCAGCCCCGAACCCTTCCGGCTGGAAGCCCGCCATGGCGAACTGGCCACCGGCGCCTATATCAATGCCCGTGGTGCCAGCGGTAGCTTCGACAAGCCGGCCACGCCAGGGCGCAACCTGAGCCTGCGTCTGGAGCAGGTGCAGGTTGGCGAACTGACCATCGATGTGCGCGGCGGTATTGGCCGCCCCGGCTACCAGGGGCTTGATGGTGCCGACGGCAAGGCACCGGGCTGCACCTGGGGCCAGGCCGAGCCTGGGTATGACGGGCAGAACGGCGGCGACGGCCAGACCGGCGCGCCGGGCGGCCAGGTCCGCCTGGAAGTACCCAACACGGTGGCGGAAAACCTGCTGACGGTAAAAGTCGATGGCGGCCTGGGTGGCGCTGGCGGCGAAGCCGGTAAAGGCGGGCAGGGCGGGGCGGCCAAAGGCTGCCTGGTGTACCGCGCCGATGGCGCCAAGGCCGGCAAGCCTGGGTTACCGGGGCAGCCGGGCGGCAATGGCAGCGCCGGTAGTTTTAATCTGGTGCGAATCCAGTAACAGTTGGTGCGCGGAGCGCACCCTACGGGACCGAGTCGCTGAATCCGTAGGGTGCGCTCCGCGCACCGGCGATCCGCCGGTTAAAAACTTATCCGTGCCGCCGCAACGGCGACCACCACCAACCCCATCAACAAATTAAACCCCACCAGGCGGCGAATCTTGCCCAACACCGCGCCGCCGGCCGGCCAGTCTTCGGCGGCAATGGCGCGTTTAAGCTCCGGCAGTTGCAGCGCCTGAATCCGGATAAACAACGCCAGCATCGCCAGGTACAGGCCCATCATCACCTGCACATACTTGGGCGCTGTCTCGAAACCGCCAAAATGCAGCTGTAGCATGCCCACGCCGCTGATCGGCAACGCCAGCACACAGATCCACACAAAGACAAAAAAACGCGGGAACACTTCGCCCCACAAACGCAGGCGGTGCGGGGGCTCCAGGGCGGTTACGGCAGCCGGGCGCAGCACCATCCAGGCGAAGAACATACCCCCTACCCAGACAACGGCGGCCAAAACATGCAGGGCGTACAGCAGGGCAAAAGCAGTCATTCACAATCTCCGGTCGGCGGTTGGCAAAACGCGCGCTATCATAGCCGCCCAGTTTGACCGCTGAACATTTATCCAGCCCGCTTACCTCGCAGACCCGCCGTGCTCAGTACCGAAATCAAGTCCCAGATCCAGGGCGCCTATTCCCGCTTTCTCGAAGCCAAATCGCTGAAGCCGCGCTATGGCCAGCGTTTGATGATCGCCGAGATCGCCAAGGCGCTGGGCACCGTCAAGGTCGATGACGAAGGCCGACGCAGCAGCGACCCCGCCGTGGTCGCCGTAGAGGCGGGCACCGGTACCGGCAAGACCGTGGCCTATAGCCTGGCCACCATTCCGCTGGCCAAGGCCGCCGGCAAACGCCTGGTGATCGCCACCGCCACCGTGGCGCTGCAAGAGCAGATCGTGTTCAAAGACCTGCCCGAGGTGATGCGCAACAGCGGTCTGAACTTCACCTTCGCCCTGGCCAAGGGCCGCGGCCGTTACCTGTGCCTGTCCAAGCTCGACCTGCTGATGCAGGAAGGCGAGTCGCAAAGCGCCACGGCGGCGTTGTTCGAAGAAGAAGGCTTCAAGATCGAGGTCGAGCAGGGCAACCAGAAGCTCTACACCCAGATGGTGGAAAAGCTCGCCGGCAATAAATGGAACGGCGACCGCGACAACTGGCCCGAGGCCCTGGAAGACGCCGACTGGGCGCGCCTGACCACCGACCATAGCCAGTGCACCAATCGCCACTGTCCGAACTTTCAGACCTGCGCCTTCTACAAGGCCCGTGAGGGCATGGGCAAGGTGGACGTAATCGTCACCAACCACGATATGGTTCTGGCCGACCTGGCCCTGGGCGGCGGCGCCGTGCTGCCCGACCCGCGCGACACCCTGTATGTGTTCGACGAAGGCCATCACCTGCCCGACAAGGCCATCGGCCACTTTGCCCATTACACCCGCCTGCGCTCCACCGCCGACTGGCTGGAACTGACCGCCAAGAACCTGACCAAGCTGCTGGCGCAAAACCCCTTGCCGGGCGACCTTGGCCGCCTGATCGAGCAGGTGCCGGTGCTGGCCCGGGAAATCCGCACCCAGCAGCAATTTATGTTCAACGCCTGCGAGCAACTGGCGGACTTCAAGGCCGGTGAAGATATGGAAGGCCGCGAGCGGCCGCGCCATCGCTTTGAGGGTGGCGTGGTGCCGGAGCACCTGACCGAGATGGGCCTGGAGCTGAAAAAAGGCTTTTCGCGCCTGACCGACCTGTTTACCGGCCTGACCGAGCTGCTGAAAAAGTCCATGGACGGCGAAGCCTCCATCGGTATCGCCAGCCACCAGGCCGAAGAGTGGTACCCGCTGTTCGGCAGCCTGCTGGCCCGTGCCCAGGGCAACTGGGAGCTGTGGCTGGCCTTTACCGCCGACGACCCGGAAGACAGCCCGCCCATGGCGCGCTGGCTGACCCTGGCCGAAGGCGGGGCGATGTTCGATATCGAAGTCAACGCCAGCCCGATCCTCGCCGCCGAAACCTTGCGGCGCAGCCTGTGGAACGTGGCCTATGGCGCCCTGGTGACCTCAGCGACCCTGACCGCGCTGGGCACCTTCGACCGGTTCCGCATGCGCGCCGGCCTGCCGAAAGTGGCGGTTACCGCCGTGGTGCCCAGCCCGTTCCAACATGCCGATGCCGGTGTATTGCGGGTGCCGGACCTCAAGGCCGACCCGCGCGATGCCACCGCCCACACGGCGGCGATCATTCGCGAGCTGCCGGCGCTGGTGGAAGGCTCGCGCGGCACCCTGGTGCTGTTTTCCTCGCGCAAGCAGATGCAGGACGTGTTCGATGGCCTGGACCGCGACTGGCGCAAGCGCGTGTTTATCCAGGGCAACCTGTCCAAGCAGGAAACCCTCAACAAGCACAAGGCCCGTGTCGACGATGGCGAGGCCAGTGTGCTGTTCGGCCTGGCCAGCTTTGCCGAAGGGGTGGATTTGCCCGGCGCTTACTGCGAACACGTGGTGATCGCCAAGATTCCCTTTGCCGTACCGGATGACCCGGTGGAAGCGGCCCTCGCCGAATGGATCGAGGCCCGCGGTGGCAACCCGTTTATGGAAATCGCCGTGCCGGATGCTTCACTGCGTCTGGTGCAGGCCTGTGGGCGCCTGCTGCGCACCGAGGCCGATCGCGGCACTATTACGCTTTTGGATCGACGCGTTGTGACCCAGCGCTATGGCAAGGCCATTCTCAATGCCTTGCCGCCGTTTCGCCGAGAAATTGATTAAGACAGCATCAATCACCAAGTCCGCTGTCTATTGGCTGGTTGTTTAGGAGAGCCCGTCACATGATTCGCCGTTCACTGCCCGGAATTTTTGCTCTGCTGGTCGCCGCGCCGTCGCTGGCGCAGGCCATGGAGCAGCAGACGCTGTTCAACTTCGTCAGCCCCGCCGATGTGGTGCAGGTGCAGATGCAGAACACCAGCCTGCCGTCGATGACCGCTGAACTGGCGGCCGAAAGTGAACCCATGCGCCGGGTGACCTTCAACCCGTCCGACAACCCCAACCTGCGCCTGACCCCGCAAAACGGTGTATGGGATTGGTCCAAGGCCAATGTCATGACCCTGCGTATCCAGAACGCCATGGACTGGGCCCTGACCCTCGATATCCGTATGGAAAGCAGCGACGGCAAGGTGCTCACCAGCCGCGTTGCGCTGCCGGCCGGCCCGGCGCAAAACCTGCTGGTGCCCTTGCACGCCACCTCGCCACGCAGCCAGGGCATGCGTGCCGGCCCGGCCATGCCGTGGGTCGTCGAAGGCCAGCGGGTGATTCTGGCCGACACCGTGGAAGGCGATATCGACCTGAGCAAGGTCACCGCCGTGGGCATCTATATGAGCCGTCCGGATTCGGCACAAAGCATCCTGCTGGGCCGCTTCGGTGTGCGTGAAGGCGATGACACCCAGGAGCAGCTGTATACCGGCATCGTCGATGCCTATGGCCAATACGTGCGTGGCCAATGGCCGGAAAAAGTCAGCAGCGACGAGCAACTGAAAGCCGCTGCCGGCAAGGAAGCCAACCAGCTCAAGGGCTGGCTGGGCAAACGCGCCGAGACCGACCAGTACGGCGGCCTGCTGGGCGGCCCGACCTTCGACGCCTCGGGTTTTTTCCGCACCGAGAAGCGTGATGGCCGCTGGTTCCTGGTCACCCCTGAAGGCCATCCGTTCTATTCGCTGGGGGTCAATACCGTCAGCGCCGGCAATAGCGCCACCTATGTCGAAGGGCGCGAAAGCATGTTTACCGGCCTGCCCAAAGACGGCGAGCCGCTGGCGGCCTATTACGGCGGCAGCAGCAGCCGGGCCGATACGGGCGCGGCCAAGGGGCGTAATTTCGACCAGGGCCGCTGGTTCGACTTCTACCGTGCCAACCTGCAGCGCACCTACCCTGAGCAGCCGTGCGCCAACCTGGCGGACAAGAGCACTGCCCAGGTGGTGAGCGACGATGACGCCGAAGCCCCCGCCGATGGCAGCGCCACCCCAGCCGTTGCGGCCGCGCCGGCACCTGCCGCAGCGCCGGCCAAGGCCGAGGCCAAGCCGGCCGTTGAAGAGAAATGCGTAACCAAGAGCTTCGATGCCACGCGCTGGACCCAGAACACCCTGGACCGCCTGCAAGCCTGGGGCTTCAACACCCTCGGCAACTGGAGCGACCCATCGCTGGCCGCGGCCAAGCGCATGCCTTACACCTTGCCGCTGTCCATCAGTGGCGACTACAAGACCATCAGCACCGGCGTGGACTGGTGGGGCGGCATGCCTGACCCGTTCGACCCGCGTTTCGCCATGGCCGCCGAGCGCGCCGTGGCCATCGCCACTCGCGACCATCGCGACGACCCCTGGCTGGTTGGCTTCTTCGCCGACAACGAGCTGGCCTGGGCCGGCCCGGCCAATGACCCGAATGCCCGTTACGCCTTGGCCTACGGCACCCTGAGCCTGACCACGGACGTGCCGGCCAAGCGCGCGTTCCTGAAAATGCTGCGCGACAAGTACCGTAACCAGGATGGCCTGTCCAAGGCCTGGGGTATCGAGCTGTCGGCCTGGGAATTGATGGAGGACCCCGGCTTCCAGGCGCCGCGCCCGAACCCTGAGCACCCGGCTATCGAAGCGGATATGCAGCAGTTCCAGCGCTTGTTCGCCGATGCCTACTTCAAGACCATCGACGACGCCCTCAACTGGCACGCGCCGAACCACCTGCTGCTGGGCGGCCGTTTTGCCGCCAGCAACCCGGAAGCCGTGGCCTCCTGCGCGCAGTACTGCGATGTGTTGAGCTTTAACTTCTATACCAAAGAGCCGCAGCACGGTTACGACTTCGCCGCGCTCAAGGCCCTGGACAAGCCAGTGCTGGTTACCGAGTTCCACTTTGGCTCCCGCGACCGTGGCCCGTTCTGGGGTGGCGTGAGCGAGGTGTACAACGAAGAGCAGCGCGGCCCGGCCTACGCGCACTTTGTCGAAGAGGCGACCAAGGAGCCGATGATCGTCGGCACCCACCTGTTCCAATACCTCGACCAACCGGTGACCGGCCGTCTGCTGGACGGCGAAAACGGCCACTTCGGCCTGGTAGCCATTACCGACCGGCCGTTCGACGGCTTTGTCAAAGCGGTGCGCAACGCCAACGTGGCTGCCCTGCAAGCTGTGCTGAAACCCGTGGTTGCCCCCGCACCCGCTGCACCGGCCAAGGCCGATGGTGGTAGTGGCAAGGCTGGCGAAGGCAAGGGTAAAGGCGGCGAGGGCAAAGGTGGCGAAGGCCACGGCGGCCCGGGTGGCGGCGCCGGTGGTGGTCATGGCGGCCCAGGCGGTGGTGCCGGTGGTGCCGGCGCCGGTCGCGGTTAAAGCCATTTATTCGGTTGGTTTTCATAACGGGGCGGACGGCCAATACTGTCCGCCCCGTTTTGCCTAAGCCCCGCTATGCCTAAGGAGTCGAGCGTGCAGCAAGTTCAAGGCTATTTCGATATCAAGTTCGAAGCGGTCAAAGAGGCGTTTGCCGCCTTGTTTGAAGACCCTCAGGAGCGCGGTGGCGCCCTGTGTATCCAGATCGACGGCGAGACCGTAATCGACCTGTGGAGTGGCACCGCCGACAAGAACGGCGAGCACGCCTGGACCACCGACACCATCGCCAACCTGTTTTCCTGCACCAAAACCTTTACCGCTGTCACCGCCCTGCAACTGGTGGGCGAGGGCAAGCTGGCCCTGGATGCGCCGGTCGCTGCCGTCTGGCCCGAGTTTGCTGCTGCCGGCAAAGAATCGATCACCCTGCGCCAGTTGCTAAGCCACCGCGCCGGTTTGCCTGCGGTACGCGACATGCTGCCGCCCGAAGCGCTGTACCAGTGGGACACCATGACCGCCGCCCTGGCCGCCGAAACACCTTGGTGGACGCCGGGTGAAGGCCATGGCTATGCCGCCATCACCTATGGCTGGCTGGTGGGCGAATTGCTGCGTCGGGTCGAGGGCAAAGGCCCGGGCGAATCCATCGTGGCGCGCACGGCGCGGCCACTGGGCTTGGACTTCCATGTGGGCTTGCCGGACCAGGAGTTTTATCGCGTGGCGGAAATCTCCCGTGGCAAAGGCAATTTCGGCGATGCGGCGGCGCAACGTCTGCTTAAAGCCATGATGAACGAGCCGACGTCGATGACCACCCGCGCTTTCGCCAACCCGCCGTCGATCATGACCAGCACCAACAAACCCGAGTGGCGGCGTATGCAGCAGCCGGCCGCCAATGGCCACGGCAATGCCCGCAGCCTGGCGGGTTTCTACACCGGCCTGCTCAAGGGCCAACTGCTCGACAGCGAGCTGCTGGGCGAGCTGACCCGCGAACACAGTGTGGGCGAAGACAAAACCCTGTTGACGCAAACCCGCTTTGGCCTGGGCTGCATGCTCGACCAGCCGGATGTGCCCAACGCCACCTTCGGCCTTGGCCCGCAGGCCTTCGGTCATCCAGGGGCGGGCGGTTCTATCGGCTTTGCCGACCCGGCGTGTAAGGTGGCCTTCGGTTTTGTCACCAATACCCTGGGCCCGTACGTGCTGATGGACCCTCGGGCACAAAAACTGGCGCGAACCCTGGGTGAGTGCCTATAGTTCTCCTGTGTTTTGAAACCTTGTTGAAAAACATTGTCTTAAAGCAGGCTTTTAAAGCGCCGGTTTAGATCGGCGCTTTATTTATGGACGTAAGTTATTGGGGGCGGCCTGTGGCCCGCCAGTTTTGTTCATCGTTACCGCTTAACCGTCGCCATGGCCGCCTGTTCGAAGCGGCCAGCTACGTGGGCCATCCACCTGGCTCTTGAGCTTATTTTTGTGTGTTTGAGGTTTTTTCATGTTGCCGATCAAGTCTTTCTCCGCCCTGGCGCTGTGCGTCGCGCTCGCCGGTTGTGCTTCCTCCCCTGAAACCCCTGATGCTTCCCCCGCCAAACCAGAAGTCGCCAGCGCCGCCAAGGCCGAGTCCGGCGGCCATTGGTGGTGGCCGTTTGGCGACGACAAGGCCGAGGCCAAAGCCGCCGCCGTGCCGATGCCCGACCCGAAAATTACCCAAGCCTGGATGGACGACTACGAGC
>JBCECW010000043.1:0-12411 GCA_039207785.1 Pseudomonas sp.
GCCCTTGCTCGACCACCAGGACCCGCTGGAATCGGCGAAAAAGTGGCTCAAGGAACACCCGCAAGACCAGCAACGCTGGCTCGAAGGCGTGACCACCTTCGATGGCCGCCCGGCCAATGATCACCTGCAACTGACCAGCAACCCGTAACCCCAGCCGCCTTCCACCCTGCGTAGCCCCCACCGCGGCTACGCAGCGGTTTGCCCTGCCTGACTGATAGGAAACTGCCCGTATGAACCACGATGTGATCCTCACCTGCGCCCTGACTGGCGCCGGCGACACCACCGGCAAAAGCCACCTGGTGCCCATTACCCCGAAACAGATTGCCGAGGCCGCCGTGGAAGCCGCCAAGGCTGGCGCCACCGTGGTGCATTGCCATGTGCGCAACCCCGAGACCGGCAAGTTCAGCCGCGACGTGGCGCTGTACCGCGAAGTGATGGAGCGCATCCGCGAGGCGGACGTGGACATCATCGTCAACCTCACCGCCGGCATGGGCGGCGACCTGGAAATCGGCCCAGGCGAACGGCCAATGGAATTTGGCCCCAACACCGACCTGGTCGGCCCCCTTACCCGCCTGGCCCATGTGGAAGAACTGCTGCCGGAAATCTGCACCCTGGACTGCGGCACCCTCAACTTTGGCGATGGCGACACCATCTATGTCTCCACCCCGGCGCAACTGCGTGCCGGCGCCAAGCGCATTACCGAGCTGGGGGTAAAAGCCGAGCTGGAGGTGTTCGATACCGGCCACCTGTGGTTTGCCAAGCAGATGATCAAGGAAGGCCTGCTGGATGACCCGCTGTTCCAGCTGTGCCTGGGCATTCCGTGGGGCGCGCCGGCTGATACCACCACCATGAAAGCCATGGTCGACAACCTGCCGGCCGGTGCCACCTGGGCCGGCTTTGGTATCGGCCGCATGCAAATGCCGATGGCCGCGCAAGCCGTGCTGTTGGGCGGCAACGTGCGGGTCGGGCTGGAAGACAACATCTGGTTGGACAAAGGCGTGCTGGCCAGCAATGGCGCGCTGGTGGAGCGCGCCGGGGAAATCCTTACCCGCCTGGGTGCCCGCATTCTGACGCCGGCCGAAGGCCGGGCAAAAATGAACCTGAGCCGTCGCGGCTAACGGAGCTGAGCATGTCTTTTATTACTTCGATCAAAACCTTCGCCGCGCTGGGCAGTGGCGTGATCGGTAGCGGCTGGGTCGCCCGTGCCCTGGCCCATGGCCTCGATGTAGTGGCCTGGGACCCGGCCCCCGGTGCCGAAGCCGTGCTGCGCCAGCGCGTCGCCAATGCCTGGCCGGCGCTGGAAAAACAGGGCCTGGCGCCGGGCGCTTCGTTACAGCGCCTGCGCTTTGTCGACAGCATCGAAGCCTGCGTGCGCGACGCCGACTTTATCCAGGAAAGCGCCCCGGAACGCCTGGAGCTCAAGCTCGACCTGCACGCCAAGATCAGCGCCGCGGCCAAGCCCAATGCGCTGATCGCCTCCTCGACATCGGGCCTGCTGCCCAGCGACTTCTACGCCGACGCCCAGCACCCCGAGCGCTGTGTGGTGGGCCACCCGTTCAACCCGGTGTATCTGCTGCCGCTGGTGGAAGTGGTGGGCGGAGTGAACACCGCGCCCGAGGCCGTACAAGCCGCGATTGCGGTTTATAAAACCCTCGGCATGCGCCCCCTGCATGTGCGCAAGGAAGTGCCCGGTTTTATCGCCGACCGCCTGCTCGAAGCGCTCTGGCGCGAGGCGCTGCACCTGGTCAACGACGGCGTGGCCAGCACAGGCGAAATCGACGACGCCATCCGGTTTGGCGCTGGGCTGCGTTGGTCGTTTATGGGCACCTTCCTCACCTACACCCTGGCCGGTGGCGATGCCGGTATGCGACATTTTATGGCCCAGTTTGGCCCGGCCCTGCAGTTGCCCTGGACCTACCTGCCAGCGCCAGAGCTGACAGAAAAACTGATCGACGACGTGGTCGCCGGTACTGCCGAGCAACAGGGCGAGCGCAGCATTGCCGAACTGGAACGCTACCGCGACGACTGCCTGATGGCCGTGCTGGACGCCATCAAAAGCACCAAGGCCAAACACGGCTTTGCCTTCTCAGACTGATGGAACCTGCCATGCCGACGCGTCTTTACCAAACCCGGATCAGCGCCGACTGGGTCGACTACAACGGTCACCTGCGCGACGCCTACTACCTGCTGATCTTCAGCGAGGCGGTGGACGCGCTGATGGACCGCATCGGCCTCGACGCCGCTGGCCGCGCTGCCAGCGGCCATACCCTGTTCACCCTGGAAGTGCACCTTAACTACCTGCACGAAGTGAAACAGGGCGAAGCCGTCGAGGTAGGCCTGCAGATACTCGGCCACGACCAGAAACGGCTGCATATCTACCTGAGCCTGTACCGCGAAGGCAGTGACGAGCCGGTGGCCGTCAGCGAGCAGATGCTGCTGCATGTCGATATCAACGGGCCGCGTTCGGCGGTGTTTGCGCCGAGCACCGCAGCTGCACTCGACAAGCTGGTAGCCGCCCAAGGCAACGCTCCAAAACCCACCTATGCCGGCCGAGTAATCTCGCTACCGTAGGGTGTGCTCCGCGCACCAACACACTCTACGAGAACGCGTTGTCGTTGCGATGGCGGCCATAACGCAAATCGAGCCGATCGTTTTTTACGCGCAAAAAAAAGCCCCCGAGCCGACGCCGGGGGCAAATGCTTTAACAGGGAGAGTCAACGTCTGCCGACAACACCGGGCGGGTGACCAAACCCACGCGAAACAAACAGACGTATGCCATTGAGGCTGACGCTCTGGTGGCCATTGTGCCCATAGGCAACGACTGATAATTGCTTGAAAACGACCTGCTCATGCATATAACAGCCATGGCGCTTGTCGCCGGGCTGGGTGCTCACCAGAATCGGGCTTACTTCCTCCCCGTAAAAGGACCACGGCCATGATGCACGCTGACCTGATCGACCAGGACGACCTGCGTGAACGCCTGCAAATGCTCGGCGTCGCCATCCCGCCAGGCGCCACTCCCGAGCAAGCCTGCGAACACGCCGTTTTAGGCCTGGACGCCCCTAGAGCGTTGGCGCTACGCAAACTGGTTGAGCAACTACTTGGAAGCGGCGCCGTGATGCTGCCAGCGGTGCGTGAAGCGATTTCCAAACACCTGCTCCCCGCGTTGGCGCAATACAAAGAAAGCCACGGTGGCTAACAGGCTTTTGATCTGGCTGTTGATCTGCTCTTGATCTGCTCTTGATCTGCTTTTGATCTTGATCTGGCTTGTGATCTGCCCGCCCCTTGGGCGAAGGCCGAACGGAGGAGCCGTGGAAGGGGTTGAGCGGCCGGGAGCCGCGAAAGGCAAAGACAGGCCATGGATGGCCTGTTTTGCCGGCCCCTGGAGCGGCGAGGGAGTGAGGGAAGTCGGAGCGAAGCGGAGACCCGAGGTAGGGGCAAGCGCTTTTTGCTTACTTTTTGTCGCGACTGACAAAAAGTGAGTCGCGCGTAAGGCGCGAAACAAAACGCCCAGCGCACGCGGTAAAGAAGAAATACGAAGCACCGTTTGCAGGGTTCGCCAGCAAGCTGGCTCCTACAGACCCTCTCCCCAACCCTCTCCCGCAAGCGGGCAGAGGGAGTTCAATCACCGATAGATCAGAGGCGAACGCTGGCGAAGGTGGACTCGGAACGCGCCTGGCTTAGCGCCGACATCGCCCCCGGCGTAGAAGCCAACACCAACGCCTGCGGAATCGGCATCAACGCCACCTGCTGCGCCGTATTGGACCCCATACGCTCATCCCGCGGCGGGATACCAAAGTACTCGCGGTAGCACTTGGAAAAATGCGGCGTCGACACAAACCCACAGACCGACGCCACCTCGATAATCGACATCGGCGTCTGCTTGAGCAACTGCCGCGCGCGCACCAAACGCAGCTTCAGGTAGTAACGCGATGGCGAGCAGTGCAGGTATTTCTGGAACAGGCGCTCCAGCTGCCGGCGCGACACATTGACGTACACCGCCAACTCATCGAGGTCGATCGGCTCTTCCAGGTTGGCCTCCATCAGCACCACGATTTCCTGCAACTTGGGCTGGTTGGTGCCGAGCATATGCTTGAGCGGCACACGCTGGTGGTCCTGCTCGTTACGAATACGCTCGTAAACAAACATCTCCGAAATCGCCGCCGACAGCTCGCGGCCATGCTCGCGGGAAATCACGTGCAGCATCATATCCAGCGGCGCGGTGCCGCCCGAGCTGGTGAAGCGATTACGGTCGAGGGTAAACAGGCGGGTGCTCATCACCACGCGGGGAAAGGCTTCCTGCATGGCCGCCAGGCATTCCCAATGCACGCTGCAATCAAAGCCATCGAGCAGGCCGGCACAGGCCAGCGCCCAGCTGCCGGTGCACACCGCGCCTAGTTTGCGCGACTGACGCGCCTGGGTTTGCAGCCACAAAACGTGTTCGCGGGTAACACTGCGTTGAATACCGATACCGCCGCAGACAATCACCATATCCAGCGCCGGCGCCTTGCTGGCAGCACAGTCGGGGGTGATCTGCAGACCGTCGCTGGCCCACACCTGGTTGCCGTCCAGGGTCATGGTGGTCCAGCGGTACAGCTCACGGCCAGACAGCTGGTTGGCCATGCGCAGGGGTTCGACGGCCGAAGCCAGGGAAATCAGAGTGAAATTATCCAGCAGCAGAAAGCCGATGGATTGTGGAGCACGGTTCTGGGGTTGAGCCCCTTGGTTGAACGGCGACATCACGGTATCTCCTCAACAACACGCAGGTATGGCTTCAGATGAAGCTCTTTATTTTTATGGCCCGCACTCCCAATCAAGCGGGCTATGTCAGGCATTGAGCAAAGCCCATGCCTAAATTGAACGCCCATTCAAAAAAACCCAAAAACGACGTCGCTAGGGCTCTAGACAGCCGTTGGTCGATTTACAGGGAACGGGCGTACCACGCCGGGCGGCGCGGGGTGACTGAGCAGTTTCGTAGCACTTTTCCTAACGCTCTTTGGGCGTTTTCCGAAACTGTCACTGCGCTACCTGTCTCGCGCCAAAAGATGGCGCAGGCAGCGCACAACGATCAAAAATTGTGCAGCGCCTCGGTGCGCGGCGCTTTATGCGTAAACGAGACGGCTGGTGCCTGGCTCGATACCGTAGGGTGTGCTCCGCGCACCAAGCGATCTCTCAACATTCAATGGCGCTAACGGCCAAACCGCCGCGCGAGGTTTCCTTGTACTTGTCGTGCATATCGGCGCCGGTATCGCGCATGGTGCGGATCACCCGGTCCAGGGAAATAAAGTGTTCACCATCGCCACGCAGGGCCATTTGTGCGGCATTGATAGCCTTTACCGCGGCAATCGCATTGCGCTCGATGCAGGGCACTTGCACCAGGCCGCCCACCGGGTCGCAAGTCAGCCCCAGGTTGTGCTCCAGGCCGATTTCGGCGGCGTTTTCCAATTGCGCGGGCGTGGCGCCGAGAATCTCCGCCAGGCCTGCGGCGGCCATGGCACAGGCCGAACCGACCTCGCCCTGGCAGCCCACTTCGGCGCCGGAAATCGAGGCGTTCTTCTTACACAGGATGCCGATGGCGGCAGCGGCCAGAAAGTAGTCGCAGACATTGGCCTCGGTAACCGCCGGGCTAAAGCGCACGTAGTAGTGCAGCACCGCCGGGATGATGCCGGCCGCGCCATTGGTGGGCGCAGTAACCATGCGCCCGCCCGCGGCGTTTTCTTCGTTGACGGCCAGGGCAAACAGGTTGACCCACTCCATGCCGCTCAGGGTCGAGCCAATCACATTGGGCTTGCCCAGCTCCTGCAGGCTTTTGTGCAGCTTGGCGGCGCGGCGCTTGACGTTGAGCCCGCCAGGCAAGGTGCCTTCGTGCTTGAGGCCGTTGTCCACGCAGTCGCGCATGGCTTGCCACAGGCGCATCAGGCCCTGGCGGATTTCCGCTTCGCTGCGCCAGGCCAGTTCATTGGCCATCATCAGCTCGGACACCCGCAAGTTGTGGGTCTTGCACAGCTGCAGCAGCTCTTCGGCGCTGGAGAAATCGTAGGGCAGTACGGTGTGGTCCTGGTCGAGCATGCCGCTGGCGGCCTGCTCGGCGTCCACGACAAAACCACCGCCTACCGAGTAGTAGGTGTCACGGTGCAACTCGGCGTTATCGCCGTGCACGATCAGGGTCATGGCATTGGGGTGGTAGGGCAGGTTTTCGTCCAGCAACTGCATATCGCGCGCCCACTGGAACGGCACCTCGAAATGACCATCGAGCAGCAGACAGCCACTGTCGTGCAGCGCGGCGATACGCGGGGCGATGGTCGCCGGGTCGATGGCGTCCGGCCAGTCACCCATCAGGCCCATGATCACCGCGCTGTCGCTGCCGTGACCGACGCCGGTGGCCGACAGCGAGCCATACAGGCGCACTTCCACGCGCCGTACTTGCTGCAACTGACCACGTTCACGCAGGCCCTGCACAAACAGCGCGGCGGCGCGCATGGGGCCCACGGTGTGGGAGCTGGAGGGGCCGATGCCTATCTTGAACAGGTCGAATACGCTGATGGCCATTGTTGTTTTCCTCAACCGGTACAGGCGGGCATGGAGCCCGCACTTGCGCGGATCATCCGGTTTTTAGGGTGCGGCATTGAGTCCCATACCGACTTGGTCGTGTCCAGCAACGTCGTGTTTTCAGCCCCCCAACCACGTCGGCGACAGGCGTGCGCCAAATACGACCTCGGCCACTCCAAACACGACCTCCAGCGTGGTCGCTATCACGGTCCACGCGCATAGTCGCCGCGCTCGGCATAGATCCTGCCAGCCTATTGGCCATCGCCACCTAGCCAAGGAACGCCTCAATGAAATCCGTGACCTCTGTTTGCCTGGCCCTCAGTTTGGGAGTGGGCCTGACAACGCCTGTATTGGCCACTGCCGCCGAACCGGAAAGCTGCAAGCTGGTGCGCTTTGCCGACGTGGGCTGGACCGATATCACCGTGACCACCGCCGTTACCCGCCTGCTGCTGGGCAACCTGGGCTATGTCACCAGCGTAAAACGCATGTCGGTGCCACAAACCTATAAAGCCCTGCAGGACAAGCAGCTGGATGTGTTCCTCGGCAACTGGATGCCGAGCATGGAAAACGACATCAAGGCCTACCGCGACGCCGGCAGCGTGGAAACCCTGCGGGCCAACCTGCATGGCGCCAAGTACACCCTCGCCGTGCCGGACTATGTGTATGACGGCGGACTGAAAAGCTTCAAGGACCTGGCCAAGTACAAGGACAAGCTCGACGGCAAGATCTATGGCATCGAGCCTGGCAACGACGGCAATGCCCTGATCAACAAAATGATCAAAGAAAACGCCTACGGCATCGGCAGTTTCAAGCTGGTGGAAAGCAACGAGGCGAAGATGCTCGCCAGTGTCGAACGCGCCGGCCACTTGCAGCAGTGGATCGTATTCCTCGGCTGGGAGCCGCACCCGATGAACACCCACTACAAGATGAAGTACCTCGAAGGCGGTGACGATTACTTCGGCCCCGACTACGGCGGCGCCACCGTGTACACCAACGTACGCAAGGGTTACACCCAGGAATGCAGCAACATCGGCAAGCTGCTGGGCAACCTGGAGTTCCAGCTGGCGATGGAAAACGAATTGATGGATGGCGTGCTCAACCAGAGCCTCAACCCGCGCCAGACCGCCAAGAACTGGCTGCAGGCCCACCCCCAGGTGCTGGAAGCCTGGTTGCAAGGGGTGACCACCCGCGATGGGCAACCGGCACTGCCCGTGATCAAAAACAAGCTGGAACTGTGAGCCGAAAAGGGCCTCGAAAACCGCTGAGCAGGTCGGAAACGACCTGACTCGTGCCAGATACGACGCCCTCTGCACTGGTTGCGACGCCCCCTGTATTCGTTTGTTTTGCCCTGTTCCATGATCGTTCACGACACGACCGCTAGGCTCTTTACCGGCAGCGCTGCATGGCGCGCTCAACCGGGGCTTTACGCCTTGGGCTATACAAGAAGCGGCAAAACTCGTTCAGCACTGCACTGCCAAAACAAAATCATAAGGAGTCAGTCCCATGAAAGTTGTCACCCCCTTGCTGTTGCTCGCCTCGCTTGGCTTGCCGCTGCTGGCCAGCGCCGCAGAGCCAGCCGCGTGCAGCACCGTGCGTTTCTCCGATGTGGGTTGGACCGACATCACAGTCACCACCGCCGTGACCAGTGAAGTGCTGGAATCGCTGGGTTACAAAACCAAGACCACCATGATTTCCGTACCGGTGACCTACAAGTCCCTGGCCGCCGGCAAAGACCTCGATGTGTTCCTCGGCAACTGGATGCCGACCATGGAGAACGACATCAAGGCCTACCGTGATGCCGGCACCGTGGAAACCGTGCGCGCCAACCTCGAAGGCGCCAAGTACACCCTGGCCGTACCGGACTACGCCTATGAGGCCGGTCTGAAAGACTTCTCCGATATCGTCAAATTCAAAGACAAGCTCGACGGCAAGATCTACGGCATCGAGCCTGGCAACGACGGCAACCGCCTGATCCAGAGCATGATCGACAAGGACGCCTTTGGCCTGAAGGGCTTCAAGGTGGTGGAGTCCAGCGAAGCGGCCATGCTCTCGCAACTCAAGCGCTCCAGCCGCAAGAACGAGTTCATGGTGTTCCTGGGCTGGGAACCGCACCCGATGAACACCCGCAACAAGATGAAGTACCTCACCGGTGGCGACGAGTTCTTCGGCCCCAACTACGGCCAGGCCACCGTGCTGACCAACGTGCGCAAAGGCTACGTGCAAGAGTGCAGCAACGTCGGCAAGTTGTTGACCAACCTCTCCTTCACCCTGGAGATGGAAAACAACCTGATGGACGCCGTGCTCAACGAAAACCAGAAGCCGCGTGATGCCGCCAAGGCGTGGCTCAAAGCCAACCCGCAAGTACTCGACACCTGGCTCGCCGGCGTCACCACCGTCGACGGCAAACCTGGCGTCGACGCGGCCAAGGCCGCACTGAGCAAATAACCGCAGCACCTGCCGTAACAGCAGTAACCGGGCGCGCGCCACGACACTCGTCAGGCGCCCGGTAGCCTGTGCCCATCCCGAACCACGTGGACATTCACTACCATGCCGACTTTTGAAAAACTCCCTCTGGGCGAGAAGATCGCCGAATTCGTAGAGTGGCTGACCCAGCATGGAGCGTCGTATTTCGATGCCATCGCCTCTGCCCTGGAATTTATGATTCACGGGGTGACCAATGGCCTGACCTTTTTCAACCCGCTGGCACTGATCGGCCTGTTCGGCCTGGTCACCCACCTGATTCAACGCAAGTGGGGCCTGACCCTGTTCTGCGTGCTGTCGTTTCTGCTGATCCTCAACCTGGGGTACTGGCAAGAAACCATGGAAACCTTGGCGCAAGTGCTGTTCGCCACCGTGATCTGCGTGTTGATCGGCGTGCCGCTGGGCATCATGGCCGCGCACCGCCCGCACTTCTACACGGTGATGCAACCGGTGCTGGACCTGATGCAAACCGTACCGACCTTCGTCTACCTGATCCCTACCCTGACTCTGTTCGGCCTGGGCGTAGTGCCGGGGCTGATTTCCACCGTGGTGTTCGCGGTGGCCGCACCGATTCGCCTGACCTACCTGGGCATTCGCGATGTACCCAATGAGTTGATGGACGCCGGCAAGGCCTTTGGCTGCTCGCGCCGCCAACTGCTGACACGCATCGAGCTGCCCTACGCCATGCCCAGCATTGCCGCCGGTATCACCCAATGCATCATGCTGTCGCTGTCGATGGTGGTAATCGCCGCCCTGGTAGGCGCCGATGGCCTGGGCAAGCCGGTGGTCAACGCACTCAACACCGCCGATATCGCACTCGGCTTCGAAGCCGGCCTGGCCATTGTGCTGCTGGCCATCATCCTTGACCGGGTGTGCAAGCAACCCGAAGCGAAAGTGAGGGTTGAACAATGAGCATGATTCGTTTCGATAACGTTGACGTCATCTTCTCCAAGTACCCCAAGGAAGCCTTGGCGCTGCTGGACCAGGGCCTGACCCGCGACCAGATCCTGAAAAAGACCGGCCTGGTGGTCGGTGTGGAAAAAGCCAGCCTGGATATCGAGCGCGGCGAAATCTGCGTGATGATGGGCCTGTCCGGCTCGGGCAAATCCAGCCTGCTGCGTTGCATCAACGGGTTGAACACGGTGAGCCGTGGCCGCCTGTTGATCGAGCACGAAGGCCAGGAAGTGGATATCGCCAACTGCTCGGCCGCCACCCTCAAGGCCATGCGCACCAAGCGTATCGCCATGGTGTTCCAGAAGTTCGCCCTGATGCCCTGGCTGACGGTGCGGGAAAACATCAGCTTCGGCCTGGAAATGCAGGGCCGCCCGAGTGCCGAGCGCACCAAGCTGGTGGACGAAAAACTTGAACTGGTGGGCCTGACCCAGTGGCGCAACAAGCGTCCTGACGAGCTCTCCGGCGGTATGCAGCAGCGTGTCGGCCTGGCCCGTGCATTGGCCATGGACGCCGATATCCTGCTGATGGACGAACCGTTCTCGGCCCTCGACCCGCTGATCCGCCAGGGTCTGCAAGACGAGCTGCTGGAGCTGCAACGCAAGCTGAGCAAAACCATCGTGTTCGTCAGCCACGACCTCGACGAAGCGCTGAAGCTGGGTAGCCGCATCGCCATCATGAAAGATGGCCGCATCATCCAGTACAGCAAGCCGGAGCAGATCGTCCTGAACCCGGCCGATGAATATGTGCGCACCTTCGTGGCCCACACCAACCCGCTGAACGTGTTGTGCGGTCGTAGCCTGATGCGCACACTGGACAAGTGCACCCGCGTCAACGGCGAAGTGTGCCTGGACCCGGGCAACGACTCCTGGCTGGGCCTGGCCGACGGCAACCTGTTCAAAGGCGCACGCCAGGGCGGCGACGCCATCACCCTGCAAAACTGGGCACCGGGCCAGGCGGTGGAAGGTCTCGATCGTCGCCCGACCCTGGTGGACTCCAATATCGGCATGCGCGACGCCCTGCAGATTCGCTACCAGACCGGCAACAAGCTGGTGCTGCACGATGACAACAAGGTGGTGGGCGTACTCGGTGATACCGAGCTGTACCACGCGTTGCTCGGCAAAAACCTCGGCTGATTTTCCACCGCTTGATGGGTTTCGCTGCGCTCGCCTAGGCGAGCGCAGCGAAACCCATGCTGTCCCCCCGCCCCAAATGTCGCGAACGGATCACTACGACCCCGTGGTGTCGCTCAGAGCTACAGCCAGTCGTTTTTATTGATTCCTCGTTCAATAAAAACTCACTAGACTGCTGCAAAGCCCGCCGGGCCTGGATGCCAGGAGTTTTGAAATGCCTAAAGTCGGCATGCAGCCTATCCGTCGTTCGCAACTGATCCACGCCACCCTGGAAGCCGTCGACCAGGTCGGCATGGATGCCAGCATCGCCTTGATCGCGCGTTTGGCCGGGGTGTCCAACGGCATCATCAGCCACTATTTCCAGGACAAGAACGGCCTGCTCGAAGCCACCATGCGCCACCTGATGACGGCCTTGAGCCTGTCGGTGCGCGACCGCCGTTTATTGCTCGAAGACACCAGCCCTCGGGCGCAGATTCGCACCATCATCGAGGGCAACTTCGATGACAGCCAGGTCAATGGCCCGGCCATGAAAACCTGGCTGGCGTTCTGGGCCAGTAGCATGCACCAGCCGTCCTTGCGCCGGCTGCAACGCATCAACGACCACCGCCTGTATTCCAATATCTGCTGCGAATTTCGCCGCGTATTGCCCCTGCATGAAGCGCGTACCGCCGCCCGTGGCCTGGCCGCCCTGATCGACGGCCTATGGCTGCGTGGCGCCCTGAGCGGCAACGCCTTCGATACCGACCAAGCACTGCAGATCGCCTTTGACTACCTGGACCAACAATTGGCCAGGCAAGCGGGCTAAACGCCCTTCCCTCTTACCGACGTTCGCGAGGACACCATGGCCCATTTCCCCCTGCAAAAACTCTATATCGATGGCGGTTATGTCGACGCCACCAGCGGCACCACCTTCGAGGCCATCAACCCGGCCAACGGCGAAGTGCTGGCCGAGGTGCAACGGGCCTCGCAGGCCGATGTGGAGCGCGCCGTAGAAAGCGCAGAGAAGGGCCAGAAAGTGTGGGCCGCGATGACCGCCATGCAGCGCTCGCGCATTCTGCGCAAGGCCGTGGATATCCTGCGCGAGCGCAATGACGAGCTGGCCGCCCTGGAAACCCTGGACACCGGCAAGGCGCTGTCGGAAACCCGCTATGTCGATATCGTTACCGGCGCCGACGTGCTGGAGTACTACGCCGGCCTGGTGCCCGCCATCGAAGGCGAGCAGATTCCGCTGCGCGACACCTCGTTCGTCTACACCCGCCGCGAACCGCTGGGCGTGGTCGCCGGCATCGGCGCGTGG
>JBCECW010000044.1:0-12279 GCA_039207785.1 Pseudomonas sp.
ACTGGGACCCGATCGACCAGACCGTACTGGCCAATGAGCAAGTCATCGATGGTCGTGGCTGGCGCTCCGGCGCGCTGATCGAAAAGCGCGAAATCCCGATGTACTACTTCAAGATCACTGCCTACGCCGATGAGCTGCTGACCAGCCTCGACGACCTGCCGGGCTGGCCTGAACAGGTCAAGACCATGCAGCGCAACTGGATTGGCAAATCCCGCGGCATGGAAGTGAGCTTCCCCTACGACCAGGCTTCCATTGGCCAGGCCGGCAAGCTCAACGTGTTCACCACCCGTGCCGACACCCTGATGGGTGCCACCTATGTGGCCGTGGCCGCCGAACACCCGCTGGCCAGCATCGCCCTGCAGAAGCTGCCGGCCGCCCAGGCTGCCGAGCTGCAAGCCTTTATCGACGAATGCAAACGTGGCGGCGTGGCCGAAGCCGATATCGCCACCCAGGAAAAGAAAGGCCTGGCCACCGGCCTGTTCGTCGAACACCCGCTGACCGGCGAGAAACTGCCGGTATGGGTCGCCAACTATGTGCTGATGCATTACGGCGACGGCGCCGTGATGGCGGTACCGGCACACGATGAGCGCGACTTCGAATTCGCCCATAAGTACAGCCTGCCGATCAAATCGGTGGTGCGCACCAGCGCTGGCGACGAAAGCCCGGCGCCGTGGCAAGCCGCCTACGGCGAGCATGGCCAGCTGATCAACTCCGGTGAATTCAACGGCCTGGACTTCGCTGGCGCCTTCGATGCCATCGAAGTGGCGCTGCAGAAAAAACAACTGGGCCAGGCCCGCACCCAGTTCCGCCTGCGCGACTGGGGCATCAGCCGCCAACGCTACTGGGGCTGCCCGATCCCGATCATCCACTGCGATACCTGCGGTGACGTGCCGGTGCCGGAAGACCAACTGCCCGTCGTGCTGCCAGAAGACGTGGTACCCGATGGCGCCGGCAGCCCGCTGGCGCGCATGCCCGAGTTCTACAGCTGCACCTGCCCGAAATGCGGCAGCGCGGCCAAGCGCGAAACCGACACCATGGACACCTTCGTGGAATCGTCCTGGTACTTCGCCCGTTACGCCTCGCCGAACTACAGCAAAGGCATGGTCGACCCTGCCGCAGCCAACCACTGGCTGCCGGTTGACCAATATATTGGTGGTATCGAACACGCCATCCTGCACCTGCTCTACGCGCGCTTCTTCCACAAGCTGATGCGCGACGAAGGCCTGGTCGACTCCAACGAGCCGTTCAAGAATCTGCTGACCCAGGGCATGGTGATTGCCGAGACTTACTACCGCACCGAAGCCAATGGCAGCAAAACCTGGTTTAACCCGGCGGACGTGGAAATCGAACGTGATGCCAAGGCCAAGATCATCGGCGCCAAGCTGAAGACCGACGGCCTGCCGGTGGAAATCGGCGGCACCGAGAAGATGGCCAAGTCGAAAAACAACGGTGTAGACCCGCAGTCGATGATCGACCAGTACGGTGCCGACACCTGCCGCCTGTTTATGATGTTCGCCTCGCCACCGGATATGAGCCTGGAATGGTCCGACTCCGGCGTTGAAGGCGCGCACCGCTTCCTGAAGCGTGTCTGGCGTCTGGCCCAGGCCCATGTCAGCCGTGGCGTGCCGGGCAGCCTCGATGTCGCCAGCCTGAACGATGCACAGAAAGACGTGCGCCGCGCCATTCACCTGGCCATCAAGCAAGCCAGCCAGGACATTGGCCAGCACCACAAATTCAACACCGCCATCGCCCAGGTGATGACGCTGATGAACGTGCTGGAAAAAGTCGCCCAGGACAACGACGCCGACCGCGCCCTGCTGCAGGAAGGCCTGGAAACCGTGGCCCTGTTGCTGGCGCCGATCACCCCGCATATCAGCCATGAACTGTGGCTGGAACTGGGCCATGAAAGCGCCGTGATCGACGCCCAGTGGCCGGTGCTGGACGAAAGCGCCCTGGTGCAGGACAACTTGCAACTGGTGGTGCAGGTGAACGGCAAGCTGCGTGGCCAGATCGACGTGCCGGCTACTGCCAGCCGCGAAGAAGTCGAGGCCGCTGCCCGGGTTAACGACAATGTGCTGCGCTTCCTCGACGGCCTGACCATTCGCAAGGTCATCGTGGTGCCGGGCAAGCTGGTCAATATCGTCGCAAGCTGATGACGTTGCGCGGCGCCCCGGGCGCCGCGCACACCAATTTGAGTTGGCGCGGCCCTTGGCGGCGCTACGGATGGTTTAAGGGGATAACAGATGATCAAACGGAATCTGATGGTAGTCGGCCTGGCAACCCTGCTGAGCGCCTGTGGTTTTCAGCTGCGCGGCACCGGCGATATGGCCTTCGCCCTCACCGAGGTCAACCTGACCGCCCGTGACGCCTACGGCCCGCTGGTCAAGGACCTGCGCCAGACCCTGATCAACAGCGGCGTAAACGTGCATGCCGGCGCGCCGTACACCGTGGCACTGAACAGCGAAAGCTCGAAAACCCGCACCGTCAGCTACACCGGTAGTGCGCGCAGTGCCGAATACGAAACCACCAAGACCGTGTCGTACAAACTGCTGGGTGCCAACAAGACCGTGCTGCTGAGCAACACCGTCGAGGTGCAGAGCACCTACGTCAACGACGAAAACAACCTGATCGGTTCCGAGCAGGAATCGCAGCAGCTCAATGATGAACTGCGCCATGAACTGGTGACCCAGTTGGCCCAGCGCCTGCAACTGATCACCCCGACGCAGCTGGAAGAACTGCAGGCCGCTGCAGACGCCAAGGCCCAGGCCGAAGCCGATGCTATCGAAGCCGCGCGCAAGGCCGAAGCCGAAACGCCGCAGCAGTCGCCGCTGCAACTGCCGATCAAAACCCAGTAAGCCCGCCGGGCCGCTCCGGCGGCCCGACACCTCGCCTATGAAGCTCGCCCCCGCGCAACTCGCCAAACACCTGCAAAGCCAGCTCGCTCCGGTGTATGCCATCAGCGGCGACGACCCGTTGCTGTGCCAGGAAGCCGCCGATGCCATTCGTGCGGCCACGCGCAGCCAGGGGTTTACCGAGCGCCAGGTGTTTAACGCCGACGCCAGTTTTGACTGGGGCACGCTGCTGCAGGCCGGTAACAGCCTGTCGCTGTTCGCGGAAAAGCGCGTGCTGGAACTGCGCATTCCCAATGGCAAGCCGGGCGACAAAGGCACCGAGGCGCTGCTGGAATACCTGGCCCGCCCGCCTGAAGACACCCTGCTGCTGATCAGCCTGCCCAAGCTCGACGGCAGCACGCAGAAAACCAAATGGGCCAAGGCGGTCATCGACGGGCCCAATGCGCAATTTATCCAGATCTGGCCGGTGGAGGTTCACCAGCTGCCACAGTGGATCCGCCAGCGCATGAGCCAGGCCGGCATGAACGCCACCCAGGAAGCCGTCGACCTGATTGCCGCTCGGGTAGAAGGCAACTTGCTGGCGGCCGCGCAGGAAATCGAAAAGCTCAAGCTATTGGCAGAAGGCAATCAGATCGACGCCAGCACCGTGCAGGCCGCCGTGGCCGACAGCGCCCGCTATGACGTATTCGGCCTGATCGACGCCGCCCTCAATGGCGAAGCCACCCACGCCTTGCGCACCCTGGAAGGGCTGCGCGGCGAAGGTGTCGACAGCACCGTGGTGCTCTGGGCCCTGGCCCGTGAACTGCGCCTGCTGGCCACCATTGCCCAGCAATATGGCCAGGGCGTGCCCCTGGAAAAGGCCTTTAGCCAGGCGCGCCCACCGGTGTGGGACAAACGCCGGCCGCTGGTCAGCAAAGCCCTGCAACGCCACTCCGTGGTGCGCTGGAACAAGATGCTGCAAGACGCCCAGCGCATCGACGCGCAGATCAAAGGCCAGGCGCCCGGCGACCCATGGCTGGATATCAGCCGCCTGACCCTGCTGCTGGCCGGACAACGTCTGTCGCTGCCGCAGGAGTGATCAACGGCACTGGACAGCGGCCCGGCACAGGCCGATGATCCGCGCCGCGGGGCCACCCCTTCAGGGATATGAATTCAGCCGCCCACCCCGCCCGAGGACTGTTATGGCCAAAGCCAAGAAACGCCCCAATAAAGCCAAATCCATCATTGCCCAACCCCTGTTCCGCTGCCGCCAGGAACAGCCGAAGAAAGGCAAAGGCAGCTACCGCCGCGAAGCCTCCCAGCAAAACTGGGGGGCTTCTGTCTTTATGGGGTCGGGCTTTTTATCAGCATATGTTTCACCACCAGGGTTTCTCGCCGCCTGAAGGGCTTCCACTTCCTCAGCGTGTTAAGGTGGCCGCTGTTTACCGCTGTGAGACCTGCTGATGTTCAACCTGTCATCGCGCACCCTGGCCTGCGCTGTTCTGAGCTTTCATTTCAATCTGCTCACCGCCTGCGCCGAAGCGCCCCAGGCCCCCCAAGCTGCCGCCTCTACCCTGCCCGCCAGCACCACCAGCGCCCCCGCCGCTGCAGCGCCCGCACCAGCTGCCGCGCCAGTGCCGACGCAAACCTTTGAACAATGGCGCGAGCAGTTGCGCAGCGACGCGGTCAATGCCGACATCAGCGCCGCCCTGTTCGACCGCGCCTTTGCCAACGTGACCCTCGACCCCGCCGTGGTCGCCGCCGATAGCAGCCAACCCGAATTTACCCGCCCGGTGTGGGAATACCTGGACGGCGCGGTCTCGGCCCGACGCATTGCCAATGGCCAGGCGCAATACGCCCAGCAGCAAGCCACCTTGAGCCGCATCGAGCAACGCTACGGCGTACAGGCCGAAACCCTGGTGGCGATCTGGGGCATGGAAAGCGCCTATGGCAATAACATCGGCAGCAACAGCGTGATTCGCTCGCTCGCCACCCTGGCCTATGAAGGGCGCCGCGCCGCGTTCTGGCGCGAGCAACTGATTGCCGCGCTGCAGATCCTGCAACACGGCGATATCACCCCGGAGCGTCTGGTAGGCTCCTGGGCCGGCGCCATGGGCCAGACCCAATTTATGCCCACCACCTATAACCAGCATGCCGTGGACTTCGACGGCGATGGCCGCCGCGATGTCTGGTACTCCGCCCCCGACGCCCTGGCCTCGGCCGCGCATTACCTGCAACAGTCGGGCTGGCAGCTGGGCAAGCCCTGGGGCTTCGAAGTGCGCCTGCCCAAGGGTTTTGACTATGCCCTGGCCGACCCGGAAAGCCGCAAAAGCGTGGCCGAATGGACCCGTCTGGGGGTAATGCCCGCCAAAGGCGGCGCTGTGGCACCGACCTTGTCTGGCGAGTCGGCCACCCTGCTGCTGCCCGCTGGCCATCGCGGCCCGGCGTTTCTGCTGCTGAGCAATTTCCGCAGCATCCTCAAGTACAACAACTCCTCGTCCTATGCGTTGGCGGTGGGCTTGCTCTCCGACGGCATCCGCGGTGCCAACGCGGCGGTGATTGCCGACTGGCCGCGTGATGACCCGCAACTGGGCCGTAGCGAGCGTATCGAGTTGCAGGAGTTGTTGGCCGCCCATGGCTACGAGCCTGGCACCGCCGACGGCATTATCGGTGCCAATACCCGCAAGGCCGTGCGCGCCTATCAGCAGCAGCTGGGGTTGCCGGCTGATGGCTATGCCGATCACAGCCTGCTGAATCGGTTGCGCGGGCGTTAGAGCGCTTGGTGCGCTCCGCGCACCAATAAAAAAGGCGACCCGAAGGTCGCCTTTTTTATTGCCCTCACCCCCGGCCCCTCTCCCGTAAACGGGAGAGGGGAGCACAGCGGTTGAGTTTGTTTAGCCTTTCTTGGCTTCGTGCGCCTGCTGGTCGGCGTGGTACGAGGAACGTACCAGCGGCCCGGAAGCGACGTTCTTGAAGCCCATGCGCTCGCCTTCTTCGGCAAACCAGGCAAAGGTGTCCGGGTGCACGAAACGCTGTACCGGCAGGTGGTTACGCGACGGCTGCAGGTACTGCCCCAGGGTCAGCATGTCGATATCGTGCTCGCGCATGCGCTTCATCACTTCGATCACTTCTTCGTCGGTCTCGCCCAGACCCAGCATCAGGCCCGACTTGGTCGGCACGTGCGGGACGCGCTTCTTGAAGTTTTCCAGCAGGTCCAGCGACCACTCGAAGTCCGAGCCCGGACGCGCGGCCTTGTACAGGCGTGGCACGGTTTCCAGGTTGTGGTTGAACACATCTGGCGGCTCTTGCTCGGTGATGGCCAAGGCTACGTCCATGCGGCCACGGTAGTCCGGCACCAGGGTTTCCAGCTGCACGCCCGGGGACAGCTTGCGAATTTCCCGTAGGCAATCGACGAAGTGCTGGGCACCGCCGTCGCGCAGGTCGTCGCGGTCTACCGAGGTGATCACCACGTACTTCAGGCGCAGGTCGGCAATGGCCACGGCCAGGTTCATCGGCTCGTCGACGTCCAGCGGCTTCGGCCGGCCATGGCCCACGTCGCAGAACGGGCAACGACGGGTGCAGATATCGCCCATGATCATAAAGGTGGCGGTGCCGCCGGAGAAACATTCGCCCAGGTTCGGGCACGAGGCTTCTTCGCACACGCTATGCAGCTTGTGTTTGCGCAGCAGTTGCTTGATGCGGTCGACTTCCGGCGATACCGGTACGCGCACACGAATCCAGTCGGGTTTGCGCGGCAGCTCTTCGGTCGGCAGGATTTTTACCGGGATACGCGCCATCTTCTCGGCGCCGCGCAGCTTCACGCCCATTTCCACCTTGGCGGGTGGGGCTTTCACAGCGGTACCGGTTGCTTGGTTGCCAGCTACTTCGAGGGTGCTCATAGCGATTCAATTCCGCCCGTCAGGGTCGTCTGTTCAGCGTAGTCGAGGTGTGTGACGAGCTGCGCGCGCAGCCGGGCACTTACTTCGGCAAATTCTATCGGCCCAACCAGGTCACGCAGCTGGGTCATGGCCATCCCGGCATACCCGCAAGGGTTGATGCGCTGGAATGGCTGCAGGTCCATATCCACGTTCAAGGCCAGGCCATGAAAGGATCGGCCGTTGCGAATGCGCAGGCCCAACGAGGCAATCTTCGCCCCGTCTACATACACGCCAGGCGCGTCCGGCTTGGCCACCGCCTGCACGCCATAACTGGCGAGCAGCTCGATCAGGCTCAGCTCGATACGGCTGACCAACTCGCGCACGCCCAGGCTCGAGCGGCGTACGTCCAGCATCAGATAAGCCACCAATTGGCCTGGGCCGTGGTAGGTCACCTGACCACCGCGGTCGACCTTGACCACCGGGATATCGCCGGGGAACAACACATGCTCGGCCTTGCCGGCCTGGCCCTGGGTAAATACCGGCGGGTGCTCGAGCAGCCAGACTTCGTCGGCGGTGTCCGCGCCACGGGTGTCGGTAAAGTGCTGCATGGCGTGCCAGGTCGGTTCGTACGGAACCTGCCCCAGCTCGCGAAAGCCCAGCGGCAAGGCCATCACAGCACCATATGTACGCGGCCAGTGGCGCGCAGGTCGCTGTTGATGTCTTGCAGTTGTTCGATGCCAGTGGCGGTGATCAGAAATTGCACCGTCTGGTATTTGCCGTTGCGGCTGTCACGCAGTACCAGGGTGCTCTCGTCGAGGTCCGGGGCGTGGCGCTTGAGAATATCGGCAACCAGGGCGGTAAACCCCTCGCCGGCATCGCCGATCACTTTGATCGGGTAGCGCTCGCAGGGGAATTCGATGGTGATGTTTTGCGCGTCAGTCATGGCGGTCTCGGCGGACTTGTGGTCCGCGCAATCAGGTGTCAGCCGGCTCTTTTGAAGCCCTTGGCCGACACCTGCGGCTAGCGGTTAAACAGAATAAAGCGGCGTGTCAGTTGAACAGGCCGTAGAAGAATAGACGGATGCTATCCCACACGCGGCGGAAGAAGCCACCTTCCTCGACCGGCTCCAGGGCGATCAGGTCGGCGCTGTGCACCACCTTGTCTTCCAGTTTCACTTCCACTTTACCGATCACATCGCCTTGCTTGATCGGCGCGACCAGCTGCGGGTTCATGGTCATGCTGGCAGCGAGCTTTTTCAGCTGGCCACGTGGCAGGGTCATGGTCAGGTCATCGGCCAGGCCGGCTTTGACTTGGCGAGTGGCGCCTTTCCATACGGTGGCTTGCGCCAGCTCGGTGCCCTTCTGGTAGAAGGTCTGGGTTTCGAAGAAGCGGAAACCGTAGGTCAGCAGCTTCTGGGTTTCAGCAGCGCGGGCTTGTTCGCTGTTGGTGCCGAACACCACGGCGATCAGGCGCATGCCATCGCGTACGGCCGAAGCCACCAGGCAGTAGCCGGCTTCGTCGGTGTGGCCGGTCTTCAGGCCGTCGACGGTCTTGTCACGCCACAGCAGCAGGTTGCGATTGGGCTGCTTGATGTTGTTCCAGAAGAACTCTTTCTGCGAGTAGATGGCGTAGTGCGCCGGGTCTTCGTAGATGATCGCCCGGGCCAGGCGCGCCATGTCGTGCGCGGTGGAGTAGTGCTCCGGGTTAGGCAGGCCGGTGGCGTTCATAAAGTGGCTGCCGGTCATGCCGAGTTTTTCGGCGGTGCTGTTCATCATGTCGGCGAAGGCGTCTTCGCTGCCGGCGATGTGCTCGGCGGTGGCGACGCTGGCGTCGTTACCCGACTGGATGATGATGCCGTGCAGCAGGTCACCCAGGGCGACTTCGGTGCCGACCTTGATAAACATGCGCGAACCGCCGGTACGCCAGGCGTGCTCGCTGACCATGACCTTGTCGCTTTCGCTGATCTGGCCACGGCGGATTTCCAGGGTGGCGATATAAGCGGTCATCAGCTTGGTCAGGCTGGCCGGCGGCAGGCGCTGGTCACCGTTGTTTTCCACCAGCACGTTGCCGCTGGCGGCGTCCATCAGCACATAGGCTTTGGCCGCCAGCTCCGGGGCTGCCGGTACGGCGGTCTCGGCGGCCCAGGTGGCCGGGGCGGTGATCAGGAGGGCGAACAGACTCAGGCGACGGGTAAAGGCGGTGATATTCATCAGTCTCTCAAGTTACTAATGGCAAACAGGCTCTGGCGAGCAAGTCGGTCGAAGCTGGTGATCGTGGCGATCACTCAGGCTTCACTAATGTCGGCTGGCCAAGATTGGCCAAGCGCACGCTGTTCTGGATTTTCTCGGCCTCACCCTGCGTGTTTACCGGCCCCATCCGCACGCGGTGCAAGGTTTGCTGGTTGCGCACCACCGAGCTGATAAACACCGGGGCACGCACCATCGTCGACAGCTTGTCCTTCAGGAGCTCCGCAGCGTCCGGATTGGCGAAGGCTCCGACCTGGAGATACAGGCCAGATGGCTCGAGTGAAGCGTTTTTTTTTGCGTCGATTTGCACCTGCGCGGGCACGACGTCGGCGGCGTGTTGCGCAGGCGGCGGGGTGTATTGCTCGACAGGTTGGGCCATGGCCTGCACCAAGGCCGGCTTGGCCGGTTGCGTAGAAGCCATCTGCGGCTGCGCCAGCACCATCGGCACCGGGCGCCCTTGCTGGGCCCACCACTCGGCCGGGTCGATACCTTCGACCTTGACCCGCGCCGTGCCGACTTCGGCATAGCCAAGTTTTTTCGCCGCGGCGAAAGACAGGTCGATGATGCGATCGGAATAGAACGGGCCGCGGTCGTTCACCCGCAGGATCACGCTCTTGCCGTTATCCAGGTTGGTCACCCGCACGTAGCTGGGCAGCGGCAGGGTCTTGTGCGCGGCACTCATGCCGTACAGGTCGTATTTTTCGCCGTTGGCCGTGGCCTGGCCGTGGAACTTGGTGCCATACCAGGACGCGGTGCCGGTCGCCAGGTAGCGACGGGCATCGGGCATCGGGTAATAGGTTTTACCCAGCACGGTGTAAGGGTTGGCTTTGTAGGCGCCGTAGTACGGCATGGGCACGGCATCGGGGATCTTCGATACATCGACATCCCACCACGGCGCGCCGTCGCGGTGCGGCCGGGCAAAATCGCCGGGACCGGAAATAGTGCTGGTTTGCGTAGGCTGGGGCGCGCGGCTGTTGGAGCAGCTGGCCAACAGGATGGCCAGCGCGCCAAAGGCGAAAAGCTTGAACGGCGTTGCCTGCATTTACTTGGTGCCCCGGGCCTGAACAATCAAATCGGACAGCTGATGCACGGCCATGGCGTACATCGCGCTGCGATTGTAACGAGTGATGACATAAAAATTGGGTAAGCCTAACCAATATTCGGGACCGGCTTCACCATCCAGACGAAAGGCAGTCACCGAAACGTCATCGCGTACCGCCTCGTGGCTCGACCAGCCCATGGCGCGCAACTCGCCGACGGTCTTCACCGGGTCCAGGCCCACGGTCAAACCTTCTTCGGCCTGCTCACCGCTGATTTGCGCGGTGCTGACCACCGCTTCGCCGGTTACCCAGCCATGGCGCTTGAAGTAGCTGGCCACGCTGCCGATGGCATCGTCCGGGTCGTTCCAGATATTGATATGGCCGTCGCCGTCGAAATCCACGGCATAGGCGCGAAAGCTGCTGGGCATAAATTGCGGCATGCCCATGGCGCCGGCGTACGAGCCTTTGAGGGTCAACGGGTCCACTTGCTGCTCACGGGCCAGCAGCAGGAACTGCTTGAGCTCCCTGCGGAAGAAATCGGCACGTGGCGGGTAGTCGAAGCCCAGGGTCGACAAGGCGTCGATCACCCGGTAGCTGCCGGTGTTGGCGCCGTAGGAAGTCTCGACGCCAATGATGGCGACGATCACCTGGGCCGGCACGCCATACTCTTTCTCGGCGCGGGCCAGGGCTTCTTCGTGCTGTTTCCAGAACTCGACACCGCCATTGACGCGGCGGTCGGTAATAAAGATGGGGCGGTATTCAGCCCAGGTTTTGACTTTCTCGGCGGGGCGGGAAATGGCGTCGAGGATCGACTGCTTGCGCTCCACTTCGCGGAACAGGCTCACCAGTTGTTCACCGGCAAAGCCATAGTCGCGGGTCATTTCGGCAACGAATTCGGCAACCTGGGGCGAGCCTTCGTAATCGGCGGCAACAGCCTGCTGGGCGAAACCGCAGATACCAGCAAGGCTGGCCAAATGTGCCGTGCGCGTGGCCCAGCGACGCAAACCTAGCATTAAATCCCTCACCCAATCAAACCTGAGCAATCCACTTACGGTGCGTGTGGATCGCCATTAAGAGCCCAAACCCAGACATCAGCGTGACCAGCGAAGTTCCGCCGTAGCTAATGAAGGGGAGTGGCACCCCAACCACCGGCAACAGGCCACTGACCATGCCGATATTGACGAATACATAAACGAAGAAGGTCATCGTCAGGCTGCCGGCGAGCAGCTTACCGAACAGCGTCTGCGCCTGGACAGTAATGACCAGCCCCCGCGCGATCAGCAAGGCATACACCAGCAACAACAGGCAGATGCCCACCAGGCCGAACTCTTCGCCCAAGACGGCAATGATAAAGTCCGTATGGCTTTCCGGCAAAAAATCCAGGTGCGATTGCGTGCCTAAAAGCCAGCCTTTACCGAATACGCCACCCGAACCGATGGCCGCCTTGGACTGGATAATGTTCCAGCCGGTACCCAGCGGGTCGCTCTCCGGATCGAGGAAAGTCAGCACCCGCTGCTTCTGGTAATCGTGCATCACAAAGAACCACATGCCGATCGCCACCGGCACTACAGCCGTTACCGCGCCTAGGATCCAGCGCCATTGCAGGCCCGCCATAAACAGCACGAAGGCGCCGGATGCCAACACCAGAAGTGCGGTGCCGAGGTCGGGTTGGCGAATCACCAACACGAACGGAATACCGATCAAGGCCAGGCTGATGGCGATGTGTTTTAGCCGCGGCGGCAAATTGTGTCGAGCCATGTACCAGGCGATGGTGGCTGGCATCAGGATCTTCATGAATTCGGCAGGCTGGAAGCGAATCACCCCGGGAATATTGATCCAGCGCGTGGCGCCCATGGCGTTATGGCCCATCACATCCACCACCACCAGCAGTCCGACCCCGGCCAGGTAACCCAGCGGCACCCAGCGCGCCAGGAAGCGTGGCTCGAACTGGGCAATCACACACATGGCGATGGCGCCCAGGCCGAAGGAACTGGCTTGCTTGAGCAGCAGGTCGACATTCTTGCCACTGGCCGAATACAGCACGAACAGGCTGCCGGCGGCGAGCACCAGCAGCAGCAGAAACAACTGGCCGTCGATGTGCAGGCGCTGCAGCAGGCTGGCGCGGCGACGCATCACATCTTCGTCGGAGATCGTGCGGTCGAAGTTATTGTTCATGCGGGCCACTATTCACAGGTGCGCTATTCACGATGCGTCGTCTCGGCGGTAACGGGCGGCGTGTACTGCGGCTTCAGCTGGCCGTTCTCGCCCAGCAGCCAGGCATCCA
>JBCECW010000045.1:0-12217 GCA_039207785.1 Pseudomonas sp.
CAGCGGCACCGATCAGCGCGCCTTTGCCACGGTTGTCATGGTTGATCAGGGCGCCAGCGGCGGCGCCGGCCAGCGCACCGATACCGCCGTACTTGGCGGTTTTGTTCGAGCTGGGCGGCTGGTTGTCGTAAGGATTCTGGGAAGCACAGCCTGCCAGCAACGCAACAGCGGTGGCGGCAATCATCAGACGGCTGAATGTGAACATGAAAGTGGACTCCTAAAGCGTGGTCCGCCCCGCTGGGCGGACCGCCATTGGAGCTTTAAGTTTGCTGAAAATTCCCGACCCCGCCACCTCAATGTGCGTCTGGCGATGGCGCCGCCGGCAAGGCCATTTTGCGCATCAGCGGCACCAGCGCCGTAGCAATCACAAAGCAGACCATGATGCTGAGAAACGCGTCGGCATAGGTTTGCGTCTGCGCCTCGCGCAGGGTCAGCCGGGCCAGCTGCTGCAAGCTGCCGGTCAGCGCTTCATCGGCGGCAAAACCCTGGGCCTGCAGAGTGCCGCCTACCTGCGCCAGCCAATGCCCCAGTGCTTCGTTACCGGCATTCAGGTGCTCGGCCAGGCGCTGGAAATGCAGGTTGGTGCGGTCGTTGAGAATGGTGGCGCAGGCAGCAATGCCCATGGCGCCACCCAGGTTGCGCATCAGATTGAACAAGCCCGAGGCATGTTTAAGCCGCGCTGGCGCCAAGCTGCCAAGGGCCAGGGTAACGGTGGGCGGCACCGTCAGTTGCTGGGCCATACCGCGCAACGCCTGGGGCAACAGCAACTCGCCGGCGCCCCAGTCGTGGGTGATGGCGCTGAAATCCCACATGGAAATGGCGAACAGCGACAGGCCGATCATCATGATCCAGCGCATATCCAGACGCGCCGCCAGAATCGCGTACAGCGGAATTGCCAGGATCTGGAACAGCCCGGTGGAAAATACCGCCAGGCCAATCTGCAATGCGCTGTAACCGCGGACATGGCCGAGAAACAGCGGCGTCAGATAGATAGTGGCGAATAGGCCGATGCCGGTGACAAAGGAAAACAGGCAGCCCAGGGCAAAGTTGCGCTCCTTGAGCGCGCGCAGGTCCACTACCGGATTGGCATAGGTCAGGCTGCGCCAGAGAAAGCCCACGCCACTCAGGCCGCAGATCCAGGCGGTGGCCAGGATGGTGCGGTCGCTAAACCAGTTCCAGCGCGGCCCCTCCTCCAGGGTGTATTGCAGGCAGCCGAGAAACAGCGTCATCAGGGCGATGCCTAGGTAATCGGCACCGCGCAGCAAGGAAAAATCGTGTTCGTCGATACGCACCAGCAACGGCACCGCCACGGCAACAAAAATGCCCGGCACCAGATTGATAAAAAACAGCCAGTGCCAGGAATAGTGGTCGGTAATCCAACCACCGATGGTGGGCCCCAGGGTGGGTGCCAGGGAGGCCAGGGCGCCGATGGTCGAGGCCGCCAACACCCGGTGTTTGCCATCGAAAAACAGAAACACGCTGGTAAATACCAGGGGAATCATCGAGCCGCCAAGAAAGCCTTGCAGGGCACGAAAGACAATCATGCTCTGGATATTCCAGGCTGCGCCGCAGAGCAGGCTGGCCAGGGTAAACCCCACGGCGCTGGCGCAGAACAGCCAGCGCGTGGACAGCACCCGCGACAGCCAGCCAGACAAGGGAATCACAATGATCTCGGCAATCAGGTAGCTGGTTTGCACCCAGGCGGTTTCATCCACCCCCGCCGACAAGCCGCCACCGATATCGCGCAACGACGCCGAGACAATCTGGATATCCAGCAACGCGATAAACATACCCACGCACATGCTGGCGAACGCCAGGGTCTTTTGCAGCGTACTCATGCTGGCCGGGTTGAACGGCACGGCGGCGCTGCTCACAGGGCGCTGGCCTGACGGTCGGGCGTGCGGCTTTGCGTATCCACTTCAACCACCACCGACAAGCCCGGGCGCAGTTGGCCAAGCACGCCGTCGGCATCATCCAGTTGGATACGCACCGGCACCCGCTGCACGATCTTGGTGAAGTTGCCGGTGGCATTTTCCGCCGGCAATACGCTGAACTGCGCGCCAGTGGCCGGCGCCAGGCTGCCCAGG
The DNA here is from genome assembly GCA_039207785.1 of Pseudomonas sp. Classification (GTDB taxonomy): domain Bacteria; phylum Pseudomonadota; class Gammaproteobacteria; order Pseudomonadales; family Pseudomonadaceae; genus Aquipseudomonas. The sequence goes on from JBCECW010000045.1 coordinate 2,088, forward strand.
TGGCCATGGAATTCACGCCCGGGCAGTACATCGGCACGGATACGCACCGCCTGGCCGGGGACCATATCGGCCAGTTGGTCTTCCTTGAAATTGGCGTCCACCCATAGCCCACGCGCCGGCACCACCACCAGCAGTTGCGCGCCAGCCGCCGCATAGGCGCCGACCCTGGCCTTGCGATTGCCGATGACACCATCTACCGGCGCGCGCAGTTCGGTGTAGCTCAAGGTGAGTTGGGCATTGTCGTGGTCAGCCTGGGCTTGGGTCAGCGCCGCGCGGGCTTGCTGTTTTTGCGTGGCGATTACATCGAGCTGGCGTTGGCTGGCCAATAACGTCGCCTGGGCGCGGGCATGTTCGGCCTGGGCGGTTTTAAACGTGGCTTCGGCGCGCTGGGCACTTTCCACCGACACCGCCGAGGTTTTGACCAAACGCTGATAACGCTGGTGATCGGCGCTGGCGCGGGTCATTTCCGCGCCAGTGGCATCGATGCTGGCGCGCGCCTGGGCAATCAAGGCTTGCTGCAATTGCGCGGTGGCATCGAGGTTGGCCAGCAGGGCTTCCTCGGCCGCTACCGCGCCTGCGGTTTTCAGCAGGTTGACGCGGTAGTCGCGGTCATCAATACGCGCCAGCAGGTCGCCGGCGTGTACAAACTGGTTGTCGGTCACCAGCAGCTCGGCGATATAGCCCGGCACTTTCGGCCCGATCACGGTGACATCGGCGCCGACGTAGGCATCGTCGGTTTCCTCGATAAAGCGCCCCGCCGTCCACCAGTGCTGGGCGTAAACAACAGCCGCCACCAGCGCGCCCATGGTGATAACCGGCAACAGCAAACGCTTGCCCAGGCTGCGCTTGGGTTTGACCGGTTGCAGCGTGGCGCTGGGCAATTCGGCGGTGGTCACGGCGTTCATGGCAGGCGTTCCTGTGGGAAAAATGAAGACCGTTGAAAGCCACGTAAATCGGGGCTTTCAACTTAAATTACGGTCAACATATAATTTGTCGGCAACATCCTGCAACTGACTTTTATTTTTCAGGCTAAACGGTACGGGGGGTTAAGCGCGGATAAAGGGGTTTTCGCGCATCTCGTCACCCAAGCGTGTGTCGGGGCCGTGGCCGGTCACCACCGTGGCGTCTTCATCCAGGCTGTACAGGCGCTGCTTGATCGAACGCTCGATGGTCGGGTAATCGCCGCCCCACAGATCGGTGCGGCCAATGCCACGGCGAAACAGGGTGTCGCCGGCAATCAACAGCTTGGCCTCGGGGAACCAGAAACTCATCGAGCCCGGCGTATGCCCCGGTGTATGCAACGCCACACCACAGCCGCAGGCCAGCTCCTCGTCATCGCGCAACCACTGGTCCGGCGCCGGCACTGGCGTGTACGGCACACCAAACATACGGCACTGCGTTTCCAGCATGTCCCAGAGAAAGGCGTCCTCTTCATGCAGGTGCAAGGTCGCGCCGGTTTTTTCCTTCATTTGCCCGGAAGCGAGGAAATGATCGAGGTGAGCATGGGTGTGAATGATGCTGACCACCTTCAAGCCATGGGCATCCAGACGAGCCATGATCAGGTCCGGATTGCCGCCCGGGTCGACCACAATGGCCTTCTTGGTCACCGGATCGCCGATGATCGTGCAATTGCACTGCAGCGGGCCGACGGGGAAGGTTTCGCGGATAAGGGCGGCGTTCATGGCATCTCCTGCTAGTAGAGCGGCGCATTCTGCGTTTCGGGTCGGTGGGGTTCAAGGGTTAACTATCCCCTGCCATACCGGCACTCAGAAGCTCACCTGCGCAACCGGGTGGCAATTAGCAAATGACTTGCTACATTTAACCAAGAAGGTTATTTTTCTCATGGAAAAGAGAACGCCCCATACCTCGCTGGCTGACGTTAAAACTTTACTCAGGCGCGGCGAAGTTAGATTTACCGCCAGCGCTCGAGCCGGCGCTAGCGAGCTAGGCCTCGATGCCGTCGACATGGTGGCGGTGGTGCTGGCGCTTACGCCGGCTGACTTTCACAAAAGCATGACGACGCACGCCGACCATACGGTGTGGCAAGACGTCTACCGCCCCAGCACTTGCATGGGTGCGGTGTATCTGAAGCTGACGGTTATCAGTGATGTGCTGATCGTGTCCTTCAAGGAGCAATGACCATGAAATGCCCTGTATGCGGCGCCGCTGACTTGGTGCACGACACTCGCGACCAGACCTACACCTACAAAGGTGAAACCACCACCATCGCTGCCGTCACTGCAGACTACTGCGCTGCCTGCGGCGAATCGCTCACTGGGCTCGAAGAGTCGCAGCGGGTGATGACGGCCATGCGGGTGTTTTCCCAGCAGGTCAACGCGTCACTGGTCGACCCCACCTTTATCGCCAGCGTTAGAAAAAAACTGGCCCTAGATCAGCGCGAAGCCGCCGAGATATTCGGCGGCGGCGTAAACGCCTTCTCGCGCTACGAAACCGGCAAAACCAAACCACCGGTAGCGCTGATCAAACTGCTGCAACTGCTGGACCGTCACCCTGAACTGCTGAGCGAAATCAGTGCAGGGGCGTCAGAGCAAGAATGACTGTCCACTGTCCATAGACCGTGGACGAAAAGATCAGAAAAGGGCGAGAACCGTTACGGTTCGCTTACCGTCGACGCGGCGCCACGCCGAAAAAACAACGTCACCTGCCCTAATTCCACGCCCAGCTTGCTCATGCTCGACCGGTTGATCAGGGTGTCTTCGTCCATCAGGTACATCCAGTCATCGAAGTCCACATCCCAGGTCGTGCCATCCACGTCCAGCTTCAATTGATAGCGCCATCGCAGGGCGTTGCCCGCTATTTCGCCATCGGCCTCACCGATCACATCGGCAGCGGTGCCTTTCCAGCGGCCATCGCCGGTCGGCACCAGGTTCCATACCCGCTGCTGGCGAGTGCCGTCGCTATAAAGAAAACGCTCATCGAGGATCAACCGCTCACCTTCACGGTGGCTGGTGATATCGACCTTGAAGCGCTTGACCACCTCTCCCGAGCGATTCTCAAAAATGCCCCACGCCTGCACCGGCTGGGAAAAGAACACCGGCAAATCCAATTGCGGACGCTGCGCCGCATAACGCCCCACCTCAACGCCGCCGCAACCGCTTAGCAACAGGCAGCACAGCAACCAGGTTCCGATACGCATCGTTTAACTCCCCACGGGTTTGTCTGAACTCTAAGTACTGACAACCAACGGGCACGTTAAGTAGATAAATAAATGGGGGCCCAGGCCGCGATTAGCACAACGCACAGCCAGCAGCCGCGGATAGCGGCCGCCGTACTTCAGTGGGTCATAACGCCAGATAGAAACTCGAGCCGCCTTGTAAGCGACGCAAGTGTCCTTCCATGAGTGAGGAAGGACATGCCCCCGCCCAATCCCGAGTTTGCCGACACGAAACGATTGAGCGAGAGCATGTATGGGGTGGCTTACGCGGCCACGGTGAACAGCGGTTTGCCCAGTTTGCCCAGGTCAATCTCGATGCCCAGGCCGGCGCCCGTGGGGGCGGAGCCAAAGCCGTTCTCGGAGCGCGGCATGTGCCCGGCCAGGTGGCCATCGGTCCAGTCGTTGAAGAAGGGGGTCATCAGCAACGACTCCGGCCGGGTGGTGGCGGCGATATGGCTGGTGGCGGCGGTAATGATGTCGCCACCCCACATATCTTCCACCGAGACGGCCATGTTCAGGTCTTGCAGCAGGTCGCGGGCGCGCACCAGATTGGTCAGGCCGCCGAGCTTGCCGAACTTCAGGTTGACCGAGACGGCGTTGGCCTCGTATTTGGCGCGGAATACTTCGTCGTGGCTGACGATGGATTCGTCCAGCACCAGCGGCAGCGAGGAGCCACGGTGCGCCAGGATGCAGTCGATGGTGCTGCGGCACGGCTGCTCGATATAAACCGGCAAGCCCGCCAGCGCCTGGATGGCCAGCTTCGCCGATGCCAGCGACCAGCCGCCATTGGAGTCAGCAACGATCACGGTTCTATCGTCCCCCGCCACCACGGCGGCCTTGGTCCGCGCCACGTCGTCGAAGGGGTTGTTGCCGACCTTGAGCTGGAAGCGGTTGACGCCTTCGCTGCGCCGCGCCTGGATAAATTCCGCCATGGACTCGGGGCTGCCCAAGGGCACGGCTTCGTACAACGGGAAACGTTCGTTGATCACGCCGCCGAGCAAGGCCGAGATCGGCCGGTTAAGCGATTTGCCAAGGATGTCCCAGCAGGCAATGTCGATAGCGCTTTTGGCGAACTCCTGGCCCATCAGGGTGGCATTCATGATGGCGTTCACTTTCAGCACATTGGTGGGATCGGTGCCCAGCAATGCCGCACCCAGGTCTTTTAATGCGGTACGAATACCTTCCGGAAACACCGGCAGGTAGACCTTGCCCAAGGTGGTGATCTCGCCCCAGCCGTCAATGCCTTCGTCAGTGCGGATGCGGACCACGGTACCGTCTTCCACGGAGGCCACACGGTCACCCGACATAACGTAAGTACCATGGGCATAGCCGACCTGATAACTGAAGACGTCGACACCAATAACCTTCATCTGAATCTCCTGGCACTGATGCGCCTTGCGTATTTGGGATTTCGTATACGAATACTGGACCAGGCAAAACTTGATTGCAAGCGCCCATTCCCCTCTTCCACCGACCAGCCGGCCGTTGCGGCATAAAAAAACCCGCAGTGGCTGCGGGTTTTGGTTCAGGCGACGTTGGCGTTTCGCGGTTTGGGTAGATGCTCGAACAGCGTTTTGCACACGCTATGGATATGTTCTTCGATCAGCCGGGTGGCGAGCGCCACATCATGGGCTTTGCAGGCGGCCAGAATCGCGCGGTGTTCTGCATCGGCCGTGGCCTTGCCCTCGGACAGCACCATCTGCATCCGCAGATAGCGCTCCACCTTGTCGTGGATGGAGCGAATCATATTGAACATAAAAGGACGCTGGGCGGCTTCGTAGATACAGGCGTGGAATGCCCAATTCATTTCGGCCCAGCGGCCGACATCTTCGCCCACCAGAAAGTCATCCAGAATCTGGATGGCCTTGTCATAGTCCTTGTCAGTGAAGTTGGGGACGGCCAGGCGCGTCATCTCCACTTCCAGCAACACCCGCACCTCGAAAATCTGCGCCAGCTCGGCTTCGCTGATACGCGTCACCATAGCGCCACGGTTACGCTGGAACTCCACCAGGCCTTCGGCCTCCAGGCGTTTCAATGCTTCGCGCACTGGAATCTTGCTGACGTTGAATGACTTGGCGATTTCGTCCTGGCGAATCGGCTCGTCTTCCGCAATCTCGCCGCTGATGATGGCGTTACGAAGATATTTGGCAATGACCTCCGAGGCCGAAGGCACTACGCCAAGATTGGGGGCGTTAGAAAGGGAATACGACACGGTTGCTCTCCAGAGCGGGCATAGCGGGATATGTTATACGAAATCAACTAAGCCCTACTATGCCTTCCCGGGTCGCAACCAGACAACTTCAGTCGCCCTCCCCCGCGTCAAGAAACCCGAAAACTGCTCATCAACGCCTGCTGGTGATCGGCCAACTTATCCAGGCTCTGGCTGACCCGCGCCGACTCCTGCGCCCTTAGGGCCAAGCGTTCGGTTACATCGCGGATGGTCGAGACATTGCGGTTCACCTCCTCCGACACCGCGCTTTGCTCTTCCGCCGCGCTGGCGATCTGCAGGTTCATGCCGCTGATGGTTTCCACCCCGACGGCGATTTCCTCCAGCGCGCTAACGGCCAGTTGCACCTGCTGCACGCTTTGCGCGGCGTCCTGCCGATTCGCGCGCATGGCCGTGGCCACCGCGCGGGTGCCGCTCTGCAGCTGCTGCACCACCGCTTCGATTTCGGCAACGGAGGTCTGCGTGCGCCGGGCCAGGTTGCGCACTTCATCGGCCACCACGGCAAAGCCGCGGCCCGACTCGCCGGCCCGCGCGGCCTCGATAGCGGCATTCAGGGCCAGCAGATTGGTTTGCTCGGCCACGGCGCGGATTACATCCAGCACATTGCCAATCTGCTCACCGCTGCGTTCCAGCTCAGTCATCTTGTCTTCAGCGGCCTCAATCTCCCTGGCCAGTTGGTCAATAGCATCCGTCGCCTGGTTGACCACCCGGGTACCGCCCACCACCGCCGCCTCGACCTGGGTCACAGCGTGCGCCGCCAGCGACGCATTGCGCGCCACCTCCTGGGCCGTTGCACTCATTTCCTGGGACGCGGTGGCCACCTGATCGACTTCGAGAAACTGCTGACGCATGCCCTCGTCGGTCTGCGCGGCAATTTCGGATGCTTGCTGGGAGGTGTGCCGGGTCTGGCTTACCGAGGCGCTTACCTGGGCGATGATGGGTTGCAGCTTGTCCAGGAAGGTGTTGAACCAAAGTGCCAGGGTACCCAGCTCATCGGTGCCGCTGTAGTGCAGCCGGCGGGTCAGGTCGCCATCCTGGCCGGCAATATTTTCCACCATGGCGCTTACGTGCAGGATCGGTTTGGCGATAGCGCTGGCCACCCACCACAGCGCCAGCAGGCTAAGGATAAAAATCACCACGCCAATGCCGATCTGCGCGGTAACAGCCTCGCCGCTGCCGGCGGCGAGTGTCTGCTGCAAGGCCAGGGCAGGTGCCATATAGATGGCATCGTCGACGCTGACCATCACCCCCCAACTGCCCGCCCCCGCAAACGGCTCGAAGCCCCACACCGTGGTCAGGGCACCGTCGGCCGCATAGGAAAACACCTGCCCGCTTGGCAACTGCGCCACCACCTCGCTGGCGTGGGCGCTGTCGAGGGCCGCCAGGTTCTTGCCCAGCGCGCTGGCCGCATCGCTGCGCGCCGCAACGATGCCCGAAGGGCTGACCAGGGTCACCCGGGCCTGGCCATCAAACAGCGTCTGGCTGCCCGCCACCATCAGCGCCTGCAGGTTCTCCAGGCTGATATCGATGCTCACCACGCCGAGCACCGTACCCGCCTCCACGATTGGCAACGACACCGTCGACATCAGCAAACCGTTGTAGGTGTAAGGCTCGGCGATGCAGGCGCGGCGCTGATGCAGCGGGCAACTCATCCAGGAAATGCTGCCGTCGTCGGTCAGTTCGCTCTCCGGCATGGAGTAGCTTTGCACCGTCGTCGAGGCATAGGAGGCAAAGCGGCCGGTGGCATTGCCGCCGCCCACTCCGGTGTCGACAAACTGCGCATCAGCGCCATCCAGGGCATTGCGATTGAACACCACGGCAACGCCGAGGATGTCCGGGCTGCGGGCCACCTGCTGGGTCATCAGCTCGAACAGATCCGCACGCAAGGCGCTAGCGGCTAGGCCATGGGCCAGCGCTTGCTTACGCGCCGTAACCACCTGCTGGGCCAACGCCTGACCGAACGCCAGGCTGTTGCCAAAGCGCTGCTTGACCAGCGTGCCCTGCAGCTGGCTGACCTGTGACATACCCAGCAGCGAAGTGGCCTTGAGCGTCTGGTCACTGGACTGCCCCACCACCGCCGTCATCTGTTGAATGGCAAGCGAGGAAAACCACACCAGCACCGCCACCGTGAAAAAGATGCACAGCCCGGTGAGCAGGGTAATTCTTGTTTTGATCGACGCGCCAACGTTCATCGCTGCCAAAGCCTCAGTGGGGTCTGCAAAAAAAATCCCCGGCCTGGGCCGGGGCAAACTGTTGCTTGAATCAGGCGATGGCGTCGGTGCTCATCTGGCCATTGACTAGACGCCGGAGCCCCAGCGGGTTGGCGTTTTTCAACGCATCCGGCAACGCCGCATCGGGGAAACTCTGGAAGCACACCGGCCGCAGGAAGCGGTCGATGGCCAGGGTACCCACCGAGGTGCCACGGGCATCGGAAGTCGCCGGGTAAGGCCCGCCATGCACCATGGTGTCGGTCACTTCCACGCCGGTTGGGTAGCCATTGACCAGCAGCCGGCCCGCCTTGCTTTGCAGCAGTGGGAGCAGGTGGCTGAACTCGACCAGGTCTTCGGGCTCGGCAATCAGGGTGATGGTCAACTGGCCGTGCACGCCCTGGATGGCGTGGGTGAGCTGGTCGGCGTTGGCGGTCGCCACCAGGATGGTGGTGGGGCCGAACACCTCTTCCTGCAACACCTCGGCGCCCTCGATCAGCAGCTCCTGGGCGGCAATAAACAGTTGCGGTTCGGCTTGCCGTGACGGCTGGTCGCGGCCGGCCAGATGGCGAATGCCGCTGCTCTTGCGCAGGCGCGCCACGCCAGCGCTGTAGCTTTCCAGCGTGCCGGCGTTAAGCATGGTCTGGGCAGGCTTTTGCGCCATCTTGTAGCTCAGGCTGACGACAAACTCGGAGAACTCGCTGGACTCGATGCCAACCACCAGCCCGGGGTTGGTGCAGAACTGGCCACAGCCCATCACCACCGAATCGGCGAGCTCGGCGGCAATCTTTTCTCCACGCGCCTTGAGTGCGCGTGGCAGCACGATCACCGGGTTGATGCTCGACATCTCGGCAAACACCGGAATCGGCTCTGGCCGGGCGGCAGCCATATCACACAGGGCGCGCCCGCCTTTCAACGAGCCGGTAAAACCGACCGCCTTGATGGCCGGGTGCTTGACCAGCGCCTCGCCCACGCCGCTGCCAAAAATCATGCTGAAGACACCGGCTGGCAAGCCGCATTTTTCCACCGCGCGGGTAATGGCGTTGGCCACACATTCGGAGGTGCCCATATGGCCGCTATGGGCTTTGAAGACCACCGGGCAACCGGCGGCAAATGCCGAGGCGGTATCCCCCCCGGCGGTGGAAAACGCCAGGGGGAAATTGCTCGCGCCAAATACCGCGACCGGGCCGACGCCGATCTTGTACTGACGCAGGTCCGGGCGCGGAGCCGGCTGGCGCTCCGGCAGCGCCTGGTCGATACGCGCGCCGTAGAAATCGCCGCGACGCAGCACCTGGGCAAACAAACGCAGCTGGTTAGTGGTACGGGTGCGCTCGCCCTGGATACGGGCTTGCGGCAACGCAGTCTCGCAGCAGACCAGTTCGATAAACGCGGGGTCCAGCGCATCAATTTCTGCGGCTACTGCTTCGAGAAAGGTGGCCCGCTGAGCGGCACTGGTGTCGCGAAACGTGATCGCCGCCGCGGCGGCCGCTACGCAGGCGGCGTTGACCTCGCCCTCGGTGGCTTGCACAAACTCGTAGGGCAAGGCTTCGCCCGTCTGCGCCTCGTAGCTTTTGTGCACGCGCTGCCCCAGCGCACTGCGTTGGCCGGCAATAAAGTTTTTCCCAAGAATATTCAACGGTTCAGCTCCTGTTTGGCTGTGCGTGATCACGCTGGAACCCGGTGCCGGCACGCCAGGCGTCACACCGGCGACCAGACGAGATAAAAAAGGTAAGGAACCCTGTGGGGGAGTCCCTCCCCAAGCGCATGGCAGCGCTAAAAACGGCGGCCTGATGGCGAAAAAAGCAACAGCCTCCCCTGTCCGCACGCCGGGAAAATCCCGGCGGCGAAGCGGGTCATGCAGTGAAATGAGTCAGGTCAGGCGTTAGCTGGCTGCCAGCGCCTCACGCGGCGCCGGCACATTCGCCGGCGGAGCCATCCGACCGAGAATATGGTCCGACAGCTTCTCCGCCAGCATGATGGTCGGCGCATTGGTATTGCCGGTGGTCAGCCGCGGGAATACCGAGGCGTCCACCACCCGTAGCCCTTGCAGGCCATGCACACGGCCATCCGCATCAACCACCGCCATCGGGTCGTAGCCCATGCGGCAGGTCGATACCGCGTGGTAACCGGTACCGGCGTTGTTGCGAATCCAGGTATCAAGTTCCTCATCAGTCTGAACATGCTTGCCCGGGCTTAGCTCCTCGCCGCGCAGTTCATCCCAGGATTTTTGCGCAATGATTTCCCGCGTCTTGCGAATGCCCTCGCGCAACTGGCGAATATCCTCGTCGGCGGTGAGGAAGTTGAACTTGAGGACCGGCGCGGCCTTGGGGTCCTTGGAGGCCAGCGTCACGCTGCCGCGGCTAGCCGGGCGCATCACACTGGTGAAGTACTGGAAGCCCGGGGTGATACGCGCCTTGCCACGGTAGAACTCACCCACCATGGGGAAGAATTCGTGCTGCAGGTTGGCGTACTGCACCGTGTCGTTGCCACGAAAAAACGCCCCCACCTCGAAGTAGTTGGA
>JBCECW010000046.1:0-9274 GCA_039207785.1 Pseudomonas sp.
ATCTGGTCGTCGGGGTGGATCACGGAATACTGGACCTCGGCGCCGACCCGGATGGGCAGTTCGCCCAGCTTGAACATCCGCGAGGCGCCCAGGCCAATGGGGAAGGTCACCTTGTTGCCGCTGTCGGCTTTCCAGTTGACGGTGATATTGGGCGTCATGCCCACGTGCCAGGCGGCATCGCCGGGGATATTGCGCTGAATGAAGTATTGGATCTTGGTCATGCTGACGTCTTTGCGGTCGCTGTCGCCGCCCACTGACCACCAGTGTTGGGGAAACAGCCCAAGGGTCCAGTCTTCACCCAGGTAGGCCGCCACAAAGGCCGGCCCGAGGTTGTATTTGCCCGTGCCCAATACGTCGTGCTCGGCGGTGGGAAAGGTGGCCGAGGGGCCGACGCCCCACACCAGTTTGCCGGTGGGAAAGTGGATCGGTTCCTTGGGCGAAAACACCCCGACATAGGCCAGGTCGCCCAGGCCATTGGTGCGGTCGAACGGGTCGCGTATCACATCGGGCAGCGCCGGGTCGGCAATGATCTGTTGCGGGCTGTGGCCCACCAGGTCGCCGGCATGGTGATTGACCGGCGCGCTGTAGTAGGTCACCGGTACCCGGTTGATCAGGTTCCAGTCTTCCCCCAGGGATATCGGGAAGGTGGGCATAAAGCTGTATTTGCCCAGGTAGCGCGTGCCGCCGCTGCGCGGTCCCTTGAGGGCGGTGTAGTCGAACTGGTTGAACAGCAACACCAGGTTGCCCACCGGGTTGTCCATCAGCTTGGCCAGTTGCTGGGCCGAGGGCTGGCAGCCGGCCTTGACCACTTCCTTCAGGTCGATATCGAAGTCTTGCTCAAGGCGTTGGCAGTCGGCGGGGGCTGACGGCGTCCCGGCATCGGCGCCCAGGGCCGGGAGTTCCTGGGCAGTTGCCACGCTCCCCACTGTGAGCAACAACATGCCAGCCGCCGACACCTGCATGAATCCATTCATGACACCGCACTCCCTGGGCTTACAACGGCTCGATATCGCTGGGCTTCCAGCTCTTGTCGAAGAATTCCTTGGTCGGCCCGTATAACCGCAGGATCACGAAAAAGCCTTTATCGGGAAGGGTGCGAATCCAGTTTTTGCCTGCCCCCGGCGACTCGGGACCGAAGTAGATATCGGTGCTGCCGTCGGCGTTGGTCGGTGGTTTGTCCATGGCATTGATCGAGGGGAACGCCTGGCCGTTGTCCAGGCCGCTGGCGTCGACCGGGTCGTACACCGTCACCGACCAGAACAGCGCCGCCGGAATACCCTTGGGCAAGTTGAGCTTGTAAGTGCGTTTACCGTCGAGGAAGTCGCCCTTGGCATCGACGAACGTGGCGGGGTACTTGGCGCCGACCTTTTCCATGGACACCGCCATGCCCGGGCTGGCCGAGTAGGCGTTGGTAAAGAAGCCGGTGCGCGGGTCGAGGTAGTTAAAGCTGTCGGCGGTGAAATTGGCGTTGCCAGGGAACACGTTCAGCCAGCGCCGATCCTTGTACCAGGTAGCATCCGAAACAATGCTTTGCGGCGTATAGGACACGGCCCGGCCCATCAGGCTGGCGGTGCGCGCGGCCTTGTCCAGCAGGGCCTTGGCATGGGCGTCGGGCTTGAACGGCTGGCCCTTGATAATGCCGATGGCGGCCAGCATGCCGCGTAGTTCCATATCCTGCGGGTCGACATATTCGTGCTGGATCAGGCGGTCGAGCATGTCAAAGGCGCTGCCATCCTTGGGGTAGATCCAGTTCACTGCCACGCCCGAGGCATTGGGGAATTTCATCGGCGTGGCCTTGGCTTCCTGGCCCAGCGGGTAGATGCGCGTCTGCTCCATGGTCTTGACCGGCAGCTGCGGCTCTTTCGGGTCTTTATAGAAACCGCGCCAGAACACCATCACACCGTAAGTGCGCGAGCGGAACGTCAGGTAGCCCTTGGGGATGTCGCCCGTGTAGTCCGGTGGCAGCAGCAGATACTTGGCGCCCTTGCCATGGTCCGGGCCGGGCAGGCCGACGTCACCGCACCATTGGCGGCCATCGATCTGCTCCACCGAGCAGACCGGGCGCTGGAAAAAGTCATCGAGAATGCCCTGCAAACCGGGCGGCACTTCGATCACCAGCGGGCCATTCTTGAGGTCGACAAAGCCCATGGCGTAGATCACATCGGAGTTTGGCGTGGTGACCTTGGTCTTGGCGTTAAGGCGGTCCTTCCAGATCGGCAGCACGTGGTAGCCGGTGCCAAAGGTAACCGCCGAGCCCTCCATCATGGCGTTCATATTCAGGGCCGGCAGCGCCCAGATATAGGCCTGCACGGCGCGCTGGAAAAACAGTTCGTCCTTGAGCTGGGCGATGGCTTCCTGGCTCGGGTAGCCCTGGGTCAGGGGCGTATTGGCCAGTTGTTCGTAATGGTCGGCGGCGTGTGCAAAGGTGCCGCTCAGGGCCAGCCCCAGACTGAAAAGCATCGGCGTAAAGGCTTTCATCGTGCGCATCCTCCGAGGTCATTTGGCGATGTTGACGGCGGGCGGTGTCCAGCTGCCGTCCAGTGCACTCGGTTGCGGCCAGTAGGTGCGGATATACAGGGAGAAGTCAGCGCCGGCTGGGGCCGGTAGCCAGTTGCTTTCCTTGTCCTGGCCTGGCGATTCGCTTTGCACGTAAAGCGTTAGCGAGCCATCGGGGTTGGGCTTGAGGTTTTTGTTCTTGGTGCCCAGGGAGTAACGGCCCTGGTCGTTCTTGGCAAAGAAGTGATGCTCGTTGTACAGGGTCAGCGACCAGAAGCCGCGCACGGGCGGCAACTGGCCCTTGGCGAAGGTCACGGTGTAACGCTGGCCACCATTGAGGCGTTGCCCGGTCGCATCGAGGTCCTGGTAGAAGTACTTGGTCTCGTTGGGCTTGTTGACGAAGATATTCGAGCGCGCCACGGCGGTGCGGCTGAAATAGTCGGTGCCAAAGGCGGCGCCGTTACTCACGGTGCTCCAGTGATGCGGCAGTTGCAGGCCGTAGTTGCGGAATTGCAGCAGCGGGTCGATTACCTCGCTATCGGTTTTTTTCGCCTCGTCGATGGCCGCCTGTTTAAGGGCAGGGTCGGCCTGGAGGATGGCGGCCAGTGCTTGCAACTGCGCGTAACGTGCTTCCTCGCCGGGGAGCGGTTTGGCGTCCTTGAGCAAGGCGGGTAATTCATCGAAGAATTTCTCCGGCACCACCCATTTGGTTTCTCCTTCGCCGTTGCCTTTGGTCTGCTCAGGGAAGTGCGGCAGCTTGCTCCATTGCTGTTGTTTTTCCTTGCCAGTGAATTGTGACAGCGGGTACATGTCGATGCGGTTGATCGTGGCCTGGATGGCCTTGCGGTCCGCATCGGTATCGTCCTGGAACACACGCGGAATCACGAAGCCGGTATTGGTGCGCGCGCGAAAGACCTTGGTAATGCCTTTGGGCACCTCGCCTTTCCAATCCGGCCCGGCCAGCAGGTAAAAGCCGGGTTTGGTGCCATACATTTTGCCGAGGTCGGCGAAGCTGTCGGAGCGCAGGTCCACCACCTGGTACACCCAGAAGCGCTCGCCAAAGTCCGGCACCTGGATCACCACCGGTTCGATGTCCAGGGCGATGCTGCCGGCGCCATACACCACATCCTGGTTGGGGCAGGCCACCAGCCGTTCACCGGCGTCGATATAGTCGCTGAGCATGGACAGCCGGTTGATCGGCGCCACTGGCACGATGCCGCCCATCAGGCCCGGCTCGGGCAAATCTTTGAAGGCCTGCCGGCGATTGAAGATATTGGCCAGCGGCCAGCCCCAGAAATAGGCATCGCGAGCGGCCATGCGCACATAGGCCTCGTTGACCTTGGTGCCGGCCACCGGGCCTGGCGGGGCGGCGGGGCTGCTTGGCGGGGCGGCCAGGGCCAGGCCGGAGGTCAGCAAAAGTGCGGCAAAAGCGGGGGCGAGCATAAGACGCTGGGCGTTGTTCATAGCGATGTCGTCCTTGTAATGAACACAGTGCAGTTCATGCCATGGCTACTCTGCTGAACAACTGGATGCAGCAGGTGGGGCGTGGGTTAGTGGGTGTAACGAATAACGATGCCCTTGAGCTTGCGGCCGTCGATGGCTTCGATATCGCGGTTCCATAACGGCCCGCTGACATAGGCGGCCACGGGTTGGATCTGGTCATAAACCACCACCACCGCATCGCCACCAATGGCAGCGGCTTCGGTGCGCAATTTCTGTTCGATTTCAGTGGCCGAGGGCGCGGGTTCGGTGCTGGCGCTGACGACGATTTCACCGAGGCGTTCGTGGGCTTTGGTCGGCTCGGTGCGTAGTACCTCGACGCTGCTGGCCTGGGTTGGCGCGGCGTGGGGAGCGCCGACGTACTCGGTGGTGCGGGCGTCGATGCTGCTGCAGGCGGTCAGCACAGAGGCTGTCGCAGCCAATAGCAGGGCGGGAAAATAGTGGCGTTTGGACATCCTTTTTCCTCCTCAAATGCTCCTTGGGGCGGGCAGGAAGAAGAATGGTCGAGATATGCCGATTGGCAAGAAAAAAGTGACTGTTCAGTCAGTCTGGATATCGTTCCAACGTTACCGAATGTGAGTCTCCGGCCTGGGGCGCGTGCATGGCGCGGCGGTAAGACATTGGTGTGGTCGCACGCCAGCGGCGGAACGCTTTGGCCAGGCCAGTGGCACTGCTGAAGCCGACGCGGGTGGCGATGGTTTCCAGCGGCAGGCTGGTGCTGGCCAGTAGAAGCAGGCTCTGGGCTTCACGGGTCTGGTCCAGCAGTTGGGCGAACGACAGGCCGTGCTGGCGAAGGTTGTCCTGTAGCAGCGCTGGCGTCAGGCCCAAGGCCTGCGCCAGGCGCTCGGGCGCAGGTTGACCTTGCAACTGATTGGCCAGTTGCCCGCGCAGGGCACTGAGCGGTAGCGGTAAGCCGTGCTGCGCCAGGTAGCGCAGGATCGGCTGCTCGACTTGCGCCAGCAGGCGTGGGTTGGCGCCGGGCAACGGTTGCAGCCAATGTTCCTGGCGAAACACCAGGGCGGCATGGGGCTGGTGATAGGTCAGCGGCACATCCAGGGTTTGCCACTGGTCAGACACCTGTTCGGGGCCACGGTAAAACTCGAAGGTGCGGAACAACTGCGCCGCCGGTATGCGGCACAGGCGCTCGAACATGCGGATATGCACCAGCAGGTAAAAGTCGCGCGCCGGCAGGGTGGGTTGGGCCACGCCAATGGGGCGAAAACTCAGACGCCAATCGCCCTGGTCGTCCTGTTGCAGGTCGGCGGCACCGCTGGTGCTGATCACCTGTACCAGTTGCACCTGGCGTTGCACCGCTTCGGCCAGGTTAGCGCAGGCGTACAGGGCCAGGTCGATGCCATAGAGGTTGGCGGGCTGGTGGTAACGCACGGCGCGCAGGCCGAACGCGGGGTCGCCGGTCACTTCCACGCAGCGTAGCCACAGGGGGCTCAAGGTGGTCATCGGCAAACGCAGTTCGCTGTCGTCCATCACCGCCGGGTCGATGCCCACGTGCTGCAACACCGGCAACGGGTCGATGCCGTAGTGCTGGCGCAGGGTGGTCGTCAGGGTTCGAACCACGGTGGCCAGGGTGGTCTGGGCGATGGCGTTGTTCATGGTGCAGTCGGGCAAAGGGCAGAGCGAGCCAGCATGCCCACAAGCGGCACGGCATACAACGAAAAAACGCCCCGGCTGGACACCGGGGCGGGGAAGGGGGCTTACGCCCCGACTAGGACCGCGTTGCCGCGATGCAGGTACCTGTGGGCAGTGGCCTGGTACCTGCACCGGACCTGTTACAAACGCTGGATAACCGGAGGCAGCCAGCGTTTGTCCAGCACGTTTGCCTCGGGCCAGTACAGGCGCAGAAACAGGCTGAAGTTTTCTTGCGGGGCCGGCAGCCAGTTGGCGCGCTGGGCCGGGTCCTGGGGTTCGGCATGCTGGATAAAGAAATCCAGCGAACCATCGGCGTTGTAATGCAGGGCATCACGGTCGCCGAGGGCATAGCGGTTTAGCGGGTTGTCGGAGAGAAACTGCGCCGCGTTGTACAGCGTCAGCGACCAGAACGCTCGTACGGGCGGCAGTTGGTCCTTGGCGAAGTGCAATACGTAGCGGTGGTTGCCATCCAGTGCCTGGCCGTCCTGGTCCTTCCACAGGTTGGGGTAGATGGCATCGGCGGCCAGGTTGGCACCCAGGCCGATCTTGGCCACCAAGGCACGCTGCTCATAACGGGTAGCGTATTCGCCCAGGTCGTAGCCGATACGCCAGCCGTTGTACGTGGTCAGGCGTTCCAGCAAGCCTTTGCTGTCGTTCAGCGCCGCCAGCACTTTCTTGTAGCCGAGGGCGCTGCCCAGCTTTTGCAATGGCGATTGCTGCGCTGTGCAGTCGTCGCTCAGCAGCCCGGTGGCCTTGATCCGCGCCAGCATGGCGGCATCTTCGGCGCGTGGCGGGTTGTTGGGCAGCAGTCGGCAGAAGGTGCTGAAGAACTCATCCTGGCTCCAGCTCGCCAACTGGCGGTCGGGTGGCAGGCTGCTGTCCAGCTTGGGTAGCGCCACCATGGCCACGGGCGACGGGGCGCCCGGTTGGCCTTGCCAAGCGCTTAGCGGCAGCAGCTTGAAGCGGTTTTGCAGGTCGTTGATCTCGGCATAATCCTTGGGCCCACTGCTCTGGATACGGCCGATCATCCAGGCCAGTTGTGTGGGCACGCGCATCTGTTCCATGCCGGCAGGTACCTGGCCATTCCAGGTGGGCCCGGTGATCAGATAGGTCTTGGCACCGGTGCCGATGGTGCGGGTGCCGGGGCTGGCCACCACATTGGTCCAGGCATCCATGATCTGCATCATGTAGAAGCGCCCGGACGTGTCGGGAATGCTCATCACCAGAGGTTCGTTGCGCAGGTCGAAGTGGCTCAGGGTGTAGAGCGTATCGACGTTGGGCGAAACCACACTGTTAAAGCGTGCATCGGGGAAGCGCTTGCGGTGGTTAAGGCCATTGATGGTGCTGGTGCCGGCGGCCATCTGGTGCTGTTTGGTCAACTCCATCATCACCAGCGGGTAGCTGAACAGATAGGCCTGGGCGGTCTCCTTGGCCTGGGTGATGACGTTGTTGGCCACCAGGCCGACGCCGACGAGGGCGGCGGCGCCGATGCCCAGGCGCCAGCGGGTTTTGTTGCTGAACGGCATAAGTACTACTCCTTGTGACGTGGCTTATTTGCCCAGGCGCTTAAGTTGCGCGGGGGTAAATTCGGCGCGCGGCATGGCGGCACCGAACACGGCTTTCTGGGTGACTTCGTTGGTCATGTAGTTGGTGGCGTAGCGGCCAGAGATCAGGTCGTAGGTGACTTCGGTGGCGGTGATCGGCAGTTGCACGTCGTGTTCCATCACCAGGTGCGACTCATAGGTGCGCCATAGCTCGCCACGGTTGTCGTAGATATCGGTGGCCATGATTTGCCAGGTGTCTTCATCGAGGTAGAAGCGCCGTTTGCCATATACATGGCGGGCGCCGGCTTTCAGCGAGGCCTCCACCACCCAGACGCGGTGTTTCTCATAGCGGGTGTAGTCGGGGTTGAGGTAGCCAGGCTTGAGAATGTCGCTGTACTTCAGCGCCTTGCTCGCCAGGCGATAGGCGTTGTAGCCCACCAGCAGTTCCTGCTTGCCGATCAGTTTCCAGTCATAACGATCCGGTGCGCCGTTGTAGCCGTCGACGCTGTCAGACACCACCTGGCCAAAGCTGTAGCGTGCGCTGCTGTCGTAGGCCACGGTGGGCGCGCGGCGCACCCGGCGCTGGCCGGGAATGTATTGCCAGGCCGAGCGGGGTTCGATCACCTGGTTGATCGGTTCCTGCACCAGGGTCACTTCGCCGGCATAGCGCGACGGCGAGGTGGTGAGGATACGGTTGAAGAACAGCAGGTTGGAGTTGGGCTCCAGGTCGCTGACGCGTTCGCGAAAGGCAGTCAGGGCATCGTAGGTCACCGAAGTGAAGTCACCGTTTTCCTGCACGGTGGCCGAGGCGAACTGGCGCTGCACCGAACCACCACGAAAGCGCGTGAGGTGGTTCCACATCACTTCCAGGGCTTCGGTCGGCTGAGGAAAGGCCACGCCATAGTTGTAGCCCTGCACGCCATAACCGTTTTGCGCCAGGCTGACCTTGCTCAGGTTGGCGCGGCTCTCGTCCAGGTAGGCCGTTGGCAGGGTGCTGCTGCGGTGGCTGGGGTAGATCGGCATGCGGTAATCAGGGAAGCGCTTGAACATCGCCTGCTGGCCGGCGCTCAACACGGCCGTGTACTGGGCGACATTGGCCTTGCTGATGACATACAGCGGCTTTTCGCTGGCGAATGGGTCGGCATAGTCGCCGTTGGCGCTAACGGCTGCGGCGCCGGCTTGCATCCCGCCGTCCCAGGCCGGAATGCTGCCATCGGCATTGGCGGCGCGCTCGGCGCCCAGCGGGGTCAGTGGGCCAGCGAACAGGGTAGGGTCATTGCCTTTGGCCTGGGCCAGGGTGCTGGCGGCCAGCAGGGCGAACACCAGGGGCAGGTGCTTCAGCGGAAAAGTCATGGTCAGAAGCTCGCTTTGACGGTGACCGAGGCGAAGTCGCGGTCATCGATGGTGGAAAATTTGTTGGTGCCGAAGAAGGCGTTGTAGGCCAGCTCCAGGGAGTAGTTGTTGCGGTAGTCAAAGGTCAGCGCGGCGCCGGCAGCCTGTTGGCCTTCCTGGAAGTTGGGGCCGGTGCCTTCCACGTCATGGCGCCAGTTGATCGAGGGGGTGATCACGGTGGCGGGCAGCAGGTCTTCATAGTTGAGCGCCAGGCGCAGGCGGTAACCCCAGGAGAAGTCGGTCATCAGCCCGTCGGTGTTGCAGTTTTCGCGGTTGAAACGCGCCAGTTCCGCAGCATTTAGCCCGCCAGGAATACCGGCCGCCGAGGCGGTGGTACAGACTGCGCCATTGGTGGTTGGGGTCCGGCCGAAACTGCCGGCGCGGCCGTAGCGCTCGTCATCCGGGTTCAGGCTGCCAATCCAGTTGGCGCCCACTTCGCCGGCCCAGGCCAGGCGTTGGGCCCCCAGCACGTTGGAGACGGTATCGGTGGCGCCGAGGCTGAATTGCCACACCTCTTTGCGTTTGTAACCCTCGACGTCTGTGCCACGGGCGGCGGCTAATTGCGCTGCCGTCATTGGTTGAATGGGCGTGTTGGCCTGGCCGGCAAGCAAGCCGACCAGGTCTCCCGGGTTGTAGCCCAAGGGCTGGTTGGGGCGGTAGGCCAGTTCGCCAAACACTGCTGTGCTGCCCAGCAC
>JBCECW010000046.1:9284-12176 GCA_039207785.1 Pseudomonas sp.
CCGGGTGCGTCGTGGAAGCGCGCCAGCACGCCGCTCAGGCTGGCGCCGAACAGACGGATATTTTCCGGGTAGACGGTGTTGTAGTCGCCGCTGTTGATATTGGCGCCGATAACGCCGGCACCCGGTGCCTGGCGCGCAATCACGCCGTTCAGTTGCGGGGTGCGGCTGTGGTAGTTGGCGTAGTACAGGCCCAGGTCGGCATCGTTCAGGGCGTCGAACACATAGTGCATGGCCAAGCCATATTGGCCGGTGTCATGGGCCCATTCGGTGGCGGTGCGTTGCAGGTAGCGTTCGCTGGCCGCGCGCTGCGCCGCCGGGACTGCTGCGGCGTTGGGCTCGGTGGTCGCTGCGGTGGTGGACACGCCGCCAGCGATCATTGCATCGAACTGGCAGCCTTCTTGAACGTTGTCGTTGCCGCTGAAGAACGTGCCGCAGCCATCGAGTACCGAGGGCCGGAAGTTGTATTGCCAGAAGCCTTCCACGCTCATGGCGTCGGCCAGGTCGTAGTTGAAACTGAGCATCTCCACCGGCAACTGGCCTTCCTTCAACTCGACGCCAGGGCGGTTAAAGGCCGACACGTCCAGCGGGTTGATGGCGTTGATGCCGTTCTGCATGAATAGCGCTTCGCCCCAGCTCAGCACCTGCTTGCCGACCTTTACCCCGAGCTTGCGTTCGGCGATTTCGAAGTCTTTCCACACATAGGCATCGAGCACTTCAAAACCCTTGAACTTGGCCAGGTCTTGCCAGCCAGAGTCGTCGAAGTGGCGGAAGTCGCCATCGCGGGTTTCCATGCTGTGGTCGTACCAATACTTGAAGCGCACAAAGGCGCCCTGGCTGCCGTCGTTGAGATCAAAGTCGCTGAGGCCTTTGAACACCGTGGAAATGGTGTCGCCCTTTTCGAAGTTGAGCTTGCCGTCGTCACCGTTATAGGCAATGCCGCGGCCATGCTTGCCGATACTGGCGGCGTCCGCCTTGGTGACCAGGTCTTTATCAGGGTTTTCCAGCGCCCAGCTGCTGCCCAGGGTCAGCGTGCTGTTGCTGGTCAGGCTCCAGTCTTCGCCGACCTGCCAGGTGGCCGCACAGGTTGGCGCGCTGGCGCCGCCGAGGGCGATAGCCAGGGCGAGCAGGCTGGGGCGCAACGGTAAATGGGTAGGGACGAATTGCTTCATGCTTGCGAGTCACCTTATTGTTTTTGTGTTGGCGAGTGGTTGGTTGCACAGTGGCAACCCCGGCCCTGGCAGCGAGGGTCGGCGCGAGCACGATGGGAGTATTCGGATCAGGAGCGTGAGTCATTTGCTGACAAAAACTTTCCCTCGGCACCAGGCGCGCGCCTCGGTCTGCCCGTCGATCTTTATCGCCGGGGTGCAGACCCTCGAGGGGCTGGGTATCGACCTGGATTTGCTGCAACAGCAGTGGGGCTTGCGCTTGAGTACGTTGCGTCAGCCGCAGTTTCGCGTGCCCTCCTTCTTGGCGCGGCGTTTCTGGGAAGTGGCCCGACGCCTGAGTGATAACGAGGCGGTTGGCCTGGAGGTCGCACGCTCCACCGACCCCGGTTTGCTGCAAGGCCTGGTCTATCTGATGCAACTGCTCCCCGACCGACTCACCGCCATCGAGCGCATGCTGCATTACTGGCCACTGGTTTCCAGCCACTCGGCCAGCGCCGCGCAAGTCGATGGCCCGCTGCTGCGTCTACGGGTGTGGTCGGCGGTGGCGTTACACCCGGCACTGGAAGAAGTGGACTTCTGGGCCGCACGGCAAATCCAGCATCTGCGTAGCGTGCCAGGGGCGCCCAATGCATTGCGCGAGCTGCGCTTGCGCCGCCCACCGCCGGCTGACCCTCGACCGTGGCAGCAGTTGGCTGGGGGCGCGCTGGTGTTTGGTGCGGCCAGCGATGAGCTGGTGCTGGACCTGGAAGCCCTGCGCGCACCTCGCCCCGCCGGCAGCGCGGCGGTATGTGCCGCCTTGGAGCAGTCATTGGCCGACTATGCCCAGCAGACGGCGGACGCCGATGAACTGGAGCGGGTTGCCGATGTGGCCCTGCATACCCTCGATGGCGATATCAGCATCGAACAGGTCGCCGAGCAGTTGCATATGACCTCGCGTACCTTGCACCGCTTGTTGGATGGCGAAGGCTGGAGCTTCAAGTCGATTGTCGACGAGCACCGCCGTTTGCTGGCCGGCGACCTGCTGACCGACGGGTTATCCAGCGGGCAAGTGGCCGACCGGCTGGGCTACCGCGAACTGTCGAGCTTTGTGCGGGCGTTCAAACGTTGGTATGGCGTTAGCCCGAGCGTGTTCAGAGGCGAGTCGGATAAGTAACCCGCACCTCATCCACGGAAATAACCCCGCGCATTTTCATCGCCGTGTTCTATGTTTATCTCTGCCGCCTTGGCGCCCGCCAACGGCCATGGACATGCTCAGGTCGAGCTTCAAGGAGATAGGTGAATGCGCGCTCAGCCCCGGTCGAAAACATTCAGCAACGTGCTGTTGGCCTTGCCGTTGTTGCTGCCAGTGGCCGCCTCGGCTACCGAAGGCGCCCTGGGGCGACCGATTTCCGGTACGGGGGTCAGTGCCAATATCGGCATCGTGCCGCCGGAGCCTGCCTGGATCATCAACCTTAACCAGGTGCACTAC
Organism: Pseudomonas sp.; assembly: GCA_039207785.1. Classification (GTDB taxonomy): domain Bacteria; phylum Pseudomonadota; class Gammaproteobacteria; order Pseudomonadales; family Pseudomonadaceae; genus Aquipseudomonas. Next base: position 11,919 of record JBCECW010000046.1, read on the forward strand.
GACGGCTCGCTCAGCGGCAGCAAGCCGGCGCCGATCTCCGGCGAAATCGGCGCCGGTATCGACGCCAAGCTGGAGTTCACCATGGCCACCGTGATGAAGGTCTGGGACACCGGGCCGGGGCGCTGGAACTTCGCCTCCGCCTTCACCCTGCCGTATCTGAGCGCCGATGTGGACAGCCAGTTCAGCGTGGGGCGTTTCTCCCAGGACCAGGAACAGAAAAAGACCGGGCTGTACGACCTGTACTTCACCCCGCTGATT
>JBCECW010000047.1:0-12105 GCA_039207785.1 Pseudomonas sp.
CCGGGAACATGGCGAAGGTCAGCACGTCTTCCTCGGACTTGGCCAGGCTGCCGATCTCGGCGCGCAGCTTGTCCATTTCCGGTTTCAGCAGGTCGGCCGGGCGTACGTCGATCAGCTCTTCGTTGCCGATGGCCTGGAGCCGCAGTTTTTCGTCCACCACACCCGGCGCCTTGCCGTAGCCGCCTTGCAGGTACAGCTTCACTTCGTTGGTGATGGTCTTGTAGCGCTCGCCGGCCAGCACGTTGAAGAACGCCTGGGTGCCGACGATCTGCGAGGTCGGGGTTACCAGCGGTGGGTAGCCAAGGTCTTTGCGCACGCGCGGAATCTCGGCCAGCACTTCGTTCATGCGGTTCAGGGCGCCCTGCTCTTTAAGCTGGTTGGCCAGGTTGGAGATCATGCCACCCGGCACCTGGTTGACCTGCACGCGGGTATCCACCGAGGTGAATTCGCTTTCGAACTGGTGGTACTTCTTGCGCACGGCGTAGAAGTACAGGCCGATTTCCTGCAACAGTTCCAGGTCCAGGCCGGTGTCGAATTCGCTGCCTTTAAGGGCCGCGACCATCGACTCGGTGCCCGGGTGGCTGGTGCCCCAGGCAAAGCTGGAGATGGCGGTGTCGATATGGTCGGCGCCGTTTTCAATGGCCTTGAGCTGGCACATGGCGGCCAGGCCAGCGGTGTCGTGGGAATGGATAAATACTGGCAGCGATTGCTCGGCCTTCAGCGCTTTCACCAGCTCGCCGGTGGCGTACGGGGTCAGCAGGCCGGCCATATCCTTGATGGCGATGGAGTCGCAGCCCATGGCTTCCATCTGCTTGGCCTGGGTAACGAAGGCCTCGATGGTGTGCACCGGGCTGGTGGTGTAGGCGATGGTGCCCTGGGCATGTTTGCCGGCGGCTTTTACCGCTTCGATGGCCACGCGCAGGTTACGCACGTCGTTCATGGCGTCGAAGATGCGGAACACGTCGATGCCGTTGACTGCCGCCTTGGCGACGAAGGCTTTGACCACGTCGTCGCTGTAGTGGCGGTAGCCCAGCAGGTTCTGCCCGCGTAGCAGCATTTGCAGGCGGGTGTTGGGCAAGGCGGCGCGCAGTTGGCGCAGGCGCTCCCACGGGTCTTCTTTCAAAAAGCGCACGCAGGCGTCGAAGGTGGCGCCGCCCCAGACTTCCAGCGACCAGTAGCCGACTTTGTCGAGCTTGTCGCAGATCGGCAGCATGTCTTCGGTGCGCATGCGGGTGGCCAGCAGCGACTGGTGGGCGTCACGCAGGATGGTGTCGGTAACAAAGATCTTCTTGGACATTTACAGATTCCTCACAGGCCTGCGTGGGCGGCAATGGCGGCGGCGATGGCCAGGGCCAGCTCTTCGGGTTTGCGCTTGACGGAGTAGTTGGTCAGCTCAGGGTGGGCTTCCACAAAGCTGGTATTGAACTGGCCACTGCGGAACTCGGCGTTACGCAGAATTTCCTGGTAGTAGGCGGCGGTGGTTTTCACCCCTTGCAGGCGCATGTCATCCAGCGCGCGCAGGCCACGGTCCATCGCTTCTTCCCAGGTCAGGGCCCAGACCACCAGCTTCAGGCACATGGAGTCGTAGAACGGCGGAATGGTGTAGCCGGTGTAGATCGCCGTGTCGGTACGCACACCCGGGCCGCCGGGCGCGTAGTAACGGGTGATCTTGCCGAACGAGGGCAGGAAGTTGTTCTTCGGGTCTTCGGCGTTGATCCGGAATTGCAGGGCAAAACCGCGGTACTGGATATCTTCCTGCTTGACCGACAGCGGCAGGCCGGAAGCGATGCGGATCTGCTCGCGGACGATATCGATACCGGTAATTTCCTCGGTGATGGTGTGTTCCACCTGCACCCGGGTGTTCATCTCCATGAAGTACACCTCGCCTTCGGCGAGCAGGAACTCCACGGTACCGGCGTTCTCGTAGCCCACGGCCTGCGCGGCACGCACCGCCAGGTCGCCGATATAGGCGCGCTGTTCGGGGGTCAGCTGCGGGCTGGGGGCGATTTCGATCAGCTTCTGGTTACGGCGCTGGATCGAGCAGTCGCGCTCGTACAGGTGCACGGTGTTGCCAAAGCTGTCGGCCAGAATCTGCGCTTCGATGTGCTTGGGATTGACGATGCACTTTTCCAAAAACACTTCGGCCGAACCAAAGGCCTTGGTGGCCTCGGAGATCACCCGTGGGAAGGCTTGCTCGAGTTCTTCACGGCTGTTGCAGCGGCGGATACCGCGGCCGCCACCACCGGAGGTGGCCTTAAGCATCACCGGGTAACCGATGCGGTCGCCCTCGCTCAGTGCTTCGTGGATATCGGCGACGTTGCCTTCGGTGCCCGGAGTAACCGGTACGCCGGCCTTGATCATGCTGCGGCGGGCTTCGGTCTTGTCGCCCATACGGCGAATAACTTCCGCCGAAGGGCCGATAAATTTGATCCCGCGCTCTGCGCAAATATCAGCCAGCTCGGCGTTTTCCGAGAGAAAACCGTAGCCGGGGTGCAGGGCATCACAGCCGGTTTCCACCGCCAGGTTCACCAGCTTGCGCGGGTTGAGGTAACCGGCCAGCGGCTCCTCGCCAATGCTGTGGGCTTCGTCAGCACGTTTGACGTGCAACGCCATGCGGTCGGCGTCGGAATAAATCGCCACCGAGCGAATGCCCATTTCGGCGCAAGCACGCACGATACGAACGGCAATTTCACCACGGTTAGCGATCAGGATTTTCTTGATCACGGGAGCTGGCCCTCGGCCGGTTGAACAGGGCAACGCCTAGGCGTCAACGTGCTGACACCGTAGCCCCATGTAACAATTACCTAAAATGATTAATTATTGGGTTAAACATAAGCAAAGGCTTATAGTCTGCCGACCTACCCGCCACTCAAGGGCTACTAGCGATGCGTAAGTCATTGCTGCGTATGACATTACGTCAGCTGCAGGTTTTTCAGGCGGTGTGCGAAACGCGCTCGTACAGCCGCGCCGCCGAAGAAATTTCTCTGACGCAGCCCGCCGTTTCCCTACAAATTCGCCAGCTCGAAGCGCTGATTGGCCAGCCATTGTTCGATTACATCGGCAAAAAGCTCTACCTCACCGAAGCCGCCGACGCCCTGCAACGAGCCAGCAGCGATATTTTCGGCCGCCTGGAAAGCCTGGATATGCAGCTCTCGGATTTGCAGGGTTCGCTGCAGGGCCAGCTCAACCTGGCGGTGGAATCGAGCGCCAAGTATTTCGCCCCGCACCTGTTTGCCGCATTCAAGCGCCAGTACCCGGAGGTGAATCTGCAACTGGTGGTGGTCAACCATGCGCAAACCATCCGCCGCCTGAGTGCCAACCGCGATGACCTGCTGATCATGTCCCAGGTGCCATCGGATATGTCGCTGGAGTTCTTGCCATTCCTGGATAACCCCATCATTGCCGTAGCACCGCCTGAGCACCCGCTAGTGGGCCGCGAGGGTCTTAAATTGCAGGATCTGTGCGCCTGGCCGCTGCTGGTGCGCGAACCGGGCTCCGGTACGCGCAAGGCCATCGAGGATTACTGCCACCAGAAGCGCGCGCACTTTCAGCACACCATCGAGCTGGGCTCGATGGAGTCGCAACGTGAAGGGGTAATTGCCGGGCTGGGCATTGCCCTGTTGTCCCGCCACGCGGTGCGCCGCGAGCTGGAAACCGGCGCCCTGCGCGAGCTGCCGGTGACCGAGTTGCCGCTGATGCGCAGCTGGTGCCTGGTGCACCCGCGGGGCAAATACCTGTCACCGGTGGCGCAAACCTTCTTTGCCTTTATCCGCGCCGAACGGGCGCAGATCAGTGGCTTGGCGGCCCGCTTCGGCGCGGTGCCTGGCTAGCGGCCGCCACATAGTTGGCGGCGAGCAGGTCGGGGAAATCGGCCAGTTCCAGTTGCAGGCGGCGCTCAGCGGTAAAGTCTTCGATAGCCCGGCGGTAGGCCATGCGGCGCTGGTCTTCCTGCTGGCGTTTGGTGCGGGCGGCCGAGTTGCCGTGCTGTGCTTCATCCAGATAACGAGTCATGCGCGTGCTCCCATCGGTGGATTCGGGAGTATTAGCCTCGCCGCCTAACACGACAGTCGTGTGCCGGAACGATGAAGATCCGATGACGATTGCCCCGCCCTACCTCTGCGTTTTTTACGGCTATCGTTCGTAAGGGCCGCCTCGCGCCAAGTTGGCCGCATTTATCCCCTTTTGTCCGTTTCTATCGTTCTGCCGCCGCAGGCACGGATGCAGAATCGAGTCAGCAGGTTGGCCGCTGTTTTTATTCAGATAAAAAGCCAACAATAACAATCAGTTAGAGAAATCTATGGGCACTTCCAGCGCGATCAGCATTGAACAGCTCAGCATGGAATTCGGCGACCCTGGCCAGGGCGTCAAAGCCCTCGATACGGTCTCCCTGGAAATCCAGTCCAACGAATTTTTTACCCTGCTCGGCCCCTCTGGCTGTGGCAAAACCACTCTCCTGCGGCTGATTGCCGGCTTCGAACAACCCAGCGCCGGCACCATTCGCCTGTATGGCGAGGCCATGCAGGATTTGCCGCCGTTTCGCCGGCCGGTCAATACCGTATTCCAGAGCTACGCCCTGTTTCCCCATATGACGGTGGCGCAGAACATTGCCTTTGGCCTGGAAATGCGCGGCCTGAGCAAAAGCGAAATCAGCGAGACCGTGACCCGCATGCTGGCCCTGGTAAAGCTGCCGGATGTGGGCGGCCGCCGTGCCGACCAACTGTCCGGCGGCCAGCAGCAACGGATTGCCCTGGCCCGCGCCCTGGCCAACCGGCCCAAGGTGCTGCTGCTCGATGAGTCGCTCTCGGCCCTGGACCAGAAGCTGCGCAAGGATATGCAGATCGAGCTCAAGCGTTTGCAGAGCGAAACCGGCATCACCTTTATCTTCGTCACCCACGATCAGGAAGAAGCCCTGACCATGTCCGACCGCATTGCGGTGATGAGCAAGGGCCGCATCCTGCAGGTGGGTACGCCAACCGAAATCTACGAAGCGCCGGTAAATCGCACGGTGGCGGACTTTATCGGCGAAACCAATTTCCTCGAAGCCGAAGCCGTGGCCGAAGGCGTACGCCTGGGCGACGGCCAGGTGCTGCCGGCCAACGCCGAACAGCGCGGCGCGGTCACCGTGGCCATCCGCCCGGAGCGGGTCAGCCTAGCCGCCGATGGCCAATTGCACGGCACGGTAGAAAACGTGGTGTATGTCGGCACCGACACCGTGTACCACCTGAATGTCGCCGGCCAAGGCGGCTTCCGCGTACGCCAGCAAAACCGCGAGGGCGCCCTGGGCGGCCACAAGGTCGGTGATGCGGTACGGGTACAGGTGCCCGCCGCCGCCATCAAGGTACTGGTGGAATGACTACGCCACGGCTGCTGGCCGAACGCCGCCAACTGGGCCGCCGCCTGCTGCTGAGCGCGCCGGCCATGCTGACCCTGCTGGTCTTTATGCTGCTACCGCTGGGCATCATGTTTGTCGTGTCGATTCTGCAATCGGGCGACTACGGCGGCGTGAAGTGGGGCGAGTACTCGTTCGAGGCCTACCGCAATTTCTTCTACGAGCGCGATCTGGACGACAGCCTGGTGTTTAACACCGACTACCTGGAGATTTTCCAGCGTTCGTTCTGGCTGTCGATTCTGACCACCGTCGGTTGCCTGCTGATCGGTTTTCCCACCGCGCTGTACCTGGCGCTGCAAACCGAGCGCAAGCGCAACCTGCTGCTGTTCCTGGTGACGGTGCCGTTCTGGACCAACCTCTTGGTACGCGCCTACGCCTGGATGTTGCTGCTGCGTAACGGCGGCCTGGTGGACGAAGGCTTGATGGGCCTGGGTATTACCGAACACGGCCTGGGCCTGCTGTACACCAACAATGCGGTGATCATCGGCCTGCTCTATACCTACCTGCCATTCATGGTGCTGCCGATCTACACCAGCCTGGAAAAAATGGACTGGCGCCTGGTGGAAGCCGCCTTCGACCTGGGCGCCAATCGCTTCCATGCGCTCAAGCGCATCATCGTGCCGCTGGCCATGCCGGGCATCGTCGCCGGCAGCATCCTGGTGTTTATCCCCTCGCTGGGTAACTACATCATTCCCGAGCTGTTGGGCGGCGGTAAGACGCTGATGATCGGCAACCTGATCCAGCTGCAATTTGGCAGCTCGCACAACTGGCCGCTGGGCGCGGCGCTGTCCTTTGCCCTGCTGAGTTTTGTGCTGCTGGCCATGCTGGTGTACAGCCTGCGCTTTAAACCGGGCACTGCCGGGGGCCACCCATGAATACGCAAAATCCGCTGTGGCGCTTCGCCGGCATGCGCCCGGCCGCCTGGTTCTTTTTTATCTTTCTGTACCTGCCGATCGTGGTGCTGGTGGTGCTGAGTTTTAACGGCGGGCAGTCGGCCACGCTGTGGGACGGTTTTAGCCTGAAGTGGTACAGCGTGGTCGCCAACGACAACGAGGTGATACGCGCGGCGAAAAACTCGCTGATCGTCGCCACCCTGGCCACCTTGATCGCCACGTCGCTGGCCACCCTGGCGGCGCTGGGCATGCGTGGCCGTGCCTTTCGCGGGCAGACACTGATGAGCGGCGTACTGGGCCTGCCGCTGCTGGTGCCGGAGATTGTCACGGCGGTGTCGACGCTGATGTTCTTCTCGTTTATCAGCCTGAAACTGTCGCTGTTCACCATCCTGATTGCCCACGTGGTGTTCTGCATTCCCTTTGCCTACCTGCCGATTCGCGCACGCCTGGAAGGCATGAACCCGCACCTGCTGGAAGCGGCGGCCGACCTGTATGCCTCACCGTGGAAAGCGTTCTGGAAGGTGACCTTTCCGCTGCTGGCCCCCGGCATCATTTCCGGGGCCATGCTGGCGTTCATCATTTCCATGGACGACTTCGTCATCACCTATTTCGTTGCCGGCGCCGGGGCCACCACCCTGCCGGTGTATATCTTCAGTTCGATCCGCATGGGTATCTCGCCGAAGATCAACGCGATCTCGTCGATCATCCTGGTGATCTCCATCGCTTTTGTTGCGCTGTCGTACTACGTCGGTCAGCGCAAACGCTGACGCCCTCTAACAACATAAGTCCAGCAAGGAGCTTTGCCATGCACGTACGCACCACCTCGCTCGCGCTGTCGCTGTTATGCGCCGCCGTCGGCTTCGCCTCGTCAGCACAGGCCGCCGGCACCCTGCATTTCGCCAACTGGTCGGACTACTACCCGCCGGAGCTGTTGAAAAAGTTCGAGGCCGATACCGGCATCAAGGCCACCCTGGACGCCTACGACTCCAACGAAACCCTGCTGGCCAAACTCAAGGCCGGCGGCGGTGCGTACGACGTGGTGGTGCCGTCGGACAGCTTTATCGAAATCATGGTCAAGGAAGACCTGCTGCAGAAGTTCGACAAGAGCAAGCTGAGCAACCTGGCGCACCTCAAGGACACCTTCAAAACCCTGCGCTACGACCCCGAGCACGACTACAGCGTGCCGTACCTGTGGGGCACCACCGGCTACAGCTACGACAGCGCGCAAGTGCCAGGCGGCAAGCTGGAGGAAAGCTGGAAACCGTTCTTCGAGCCGCCAGCCGAGCTCAAGGGCAAGATCGTGGCGCTGAACTCGATTGAAGAGGTGTATATCCCGGCCGCCTTCTACCTGGGCGTGGACCAGTGCACCGAAGACCCGAAAGTGGCGGCGCAGATCCAGGAGGTGCTGCTCAAGCAGAAACCCTTCCTGGCCATGTACAACAGCGACGGCACCATCGAGCGCATGGCCGCCGGTGAAGTGGCCATGCACGAACAATGGAACGGCGCCTTCCACCGCGCCCAGGCCCAGCGCGCCAGCCTGACCTACGTGTACCCGAAAGAAGGCATCAACGTCTTTATCGATAACTTCGTGATCCCCAAGGACGCCACCAACGTTGCCGAGGCCCATGCCTTTATCAACTGGATGATGCAGCCGGAAAACATCGCTGCCGCCTCCAACTTCGCCAAGTACAACAACGCCATCGAAGGCTCCGACAAATTCATGGACAAAGAGCTGTTCGACGACCCGGCGATCAACACCCCCGCCGACAAACTCGACCGCCTCAAGCCCTTCAAGCTCTGCTCGCCCAAAGCCCTGGCCCTGCGCGCCAAGGTGTGGACCAAGCTGAAGAAATAAGCCGTCTGCGGTTCGGGGTGCGCGTCGCGCGCCCCGCCCTTCACAACAAAAACCTCTTCACAGGCCTGCTTCTGAGGGCACCCCCATGCTGACGATTTATAGCGACGACCATCACCTGCACCACGGTAAATACGAGCTGATTGGCGGGCAATTCACCCCCTGCTTCGAAATGCCCAGCCGCGCCGATATGGTGCTCGACCGCGCCAAGGCCGTGGGCCTGGGCGACATCCATGCCCCCCTGGACTTCGGCCTGGCGCCGATCCGGCGGGTGCACACAGAAGGCTTTTTGCGCTTTCTGCAAAACGCCTGGAGCGACTGGCAGGCCATTGGCCGTAACCACGACATGCTGCCCATCGCCTGGCCCACCCGCCGCCTGCGGCAAGTGGAGCCCACCGCCATCGACGGGCGCCTGGGCTACTACTCCTTCGATGCCGGTGCGCCGATCACCGCCGGCACCTGGCAAGCGATCCTCAGCTCCGCCAACGTTGCCCTCACCGGCCAGGCCGAACTGGCCAAGGGCGCACGCGGGGTGTTTTCCCTGTGCCGGCCACCAGGCCACCACGCCGCCGCCGACTATATGGGCGGCTACTGCTACCTGAACAATGCGGCAATTGCCGTACAGGCACTGCTCGACCTGGGCGCCAAACGCGTGGCCGTGCTGGACGTGGACTACCACCACGGCAACGGCACCCAGGATATTTTCTACGAGCGCGCCGATGTGCTGTTTACCTCGATCCACGGCGACCCGCGCTTTGAATACCCCTACTTCCTGGGTTTCGCCGATGAAAAAGGTGCCGGGGTGGGTGCGGGATTCAACATCAACTATCCGCTGGCCGAGGGCAGCGACTGGTCGGTGTGGAGCCTGGCACTGGCCGATGCGTGCCGGCAGATTCAGGAATATGCGCCGGATGTGCTGGTGGTTTCGCTGGGGGTGGACACTTACAAGTCCGACCCGATTTCACAGTTCAAGCTCGACAGCCCGGATTACCTGCGTATGGGCGAAACCATTGGCAAGCTGGGGTTGCAGACCTTGTTTGTGATGGAAGGGGGTTATGCGGTGGAAGAGATCGGCATCAATGCCGTGAACGTATTGCAAGGCTTCGAAAGCGTGGCGTAGATCCCGTAAGGTGCGCTCCGGGCGGAAATCGCTCGGTGCGCGGAGCGCACCCTACGGGGGCAGCGGCGATCAGGAGGGATCGGACACCTTGTCTTTGCGAAATACGTAAAACAGATTCGGCTCACTCACCATATAGATGGTGCCTTCTTCGTCGATGGCCACGCCCTCGGCGCGCGGAATGCTGTCGTGCAGACCATTCATACCGCCCCACAGGCTGATAAAACTCACCGGCTGGCCGTGTTCATCCATCTCCAGCAGCAGCTTGGATTGCGCCGACAGCACCAGCGAATGGCCGGTGCGCGGGTCGACGCTTAACGCCGAGATATTGCGCATATACAGCTCGTCACTGGGCAGCGGCTCCATCTTGCCTTCAAGCCCCGCCGTGCCATCGCTGCTCCAGCTGAACAGCGCCGTAGGGGAGCGTTCCTTACCCAACAACAGGCGCTGCTGGGCGGGGTCCCAGGCGATACCTTCAAAGCCCTTGTTGCCCGAGCCGGCATAGCCCAGGTCGAACTCGCGGGTGTCGTCTGCACGCAATTCCAGCGCCAATGGGCCGAGCTTGAAGATCGACAGGGTGCGGCGGCGTTCATCGGTGATGGCCATATTGCCGTTGCTCAGCATCGCCACCCCTTCAGGGTTGGAAAAGCCGACCAGGGCAATGCGCCGCAGCACGTCCCCGGCAAGGCTCAGTTCCACCAGCAGCGGCTCTTTGCCGGTGACGGTAAACAGGGTCTTGGTGTCGGGGTTATAGGTCAGGTCCGAGGTCTCGTCGTTGTCGAGATCCTTCAGCGGCTTGGCCTGGATAACCGGGCGGTAGCCGGGCAACCAGATGCTGGCATCGCGCTCAGCCTGGTCGAAGTTGTCTTCGTCGGCCCAGTATTTGACCTGGCCCAGCCAATGCTGGGTGTAGGTCAGCGCGGCGGCGGCCAACAGTACAAAAGCAAATAGCAGCCAGGGCCAGCTGCGGCGCAACGAATGTAAACGGGCGGTATGCATGGGAGGCCTGTCTCTGTTACTACGGCGGCAAACCAGCCGCCAACGCATGACATTGCGGTTGTATCTTCCCTGATAAACCCGATTACCCGCGCACCTGGCGCGGGCGGTGCCGAACTGTACAACAGCGGCCCGCCGCAATGTCACCCGCAGCCGTTACAAGCTTTTAGCGGTGTGCGCTTACAACACCCGGGTGGCGACGCTGGAATGGCCGACCAGTTCGAGTAGCAACTCATCACCCGAGTTCAACGGGCCGACGCCCGCTGGTGTGCCGGTGAGAATCACGTCACCCGGCTGCAGGCTGAAGTGCCCGGCGATATGGGCAATGATCGGCACAATCGGGTTGAGCATGGAGGCGCTGCTGCCGTCCTGGCGCACTTCGCCGTTGATGCTCAGACGAATACCGATATCGGTCAGATCGTTCACTGCGTCGCTGCTGACAAAGGGCGCCAGCACACAAGCGCCGTCGAACGACTTGGCCACTTCCCAGGGGTAGCCCTTTTCCTTGAGCTTGGCTTGCACGTCGCGCAGGGTCAGGTCCAGGGCTGGGGCGAAACCGGAAATGGCGTCGAGCACCTCTTCGGCATTGGGTTTGCGCGACAGCGGCTTGCCGATCAGCACGGCAATCTCGGCTTCGTAGTGCACGCCGCCACGGTCGGTCGGAATGCTGAAGCCACCCTCGGCCTCCACCACACAGCTGCCCGGCTTGATAAACAGCAACGGCTCGGTAGGCACCGGATTGTTCAGCTCTTTGGCGTGCTCGGCGTAGTTACGGCCGACGCACACCACTTTGCCAATCGGGAAATGGATGGTGGTGCCATCCAGATAACGGTGTTGATAGCTCATGGGCGACTCCTGAATGGGCGGGAGAGCCGGAGCCGCTTATGGCCGCTCCGGCAGAAGCAAAAGCGGCGTTACAGGGCGAAAATCTTGCCGGGGTTCATGATGCCGTTCGGGTCGAAGGCCGCCTTGATGGCTTTCATATAGGCGATTTCGGCTTCCGAACGGCTGTAGGTCAGGTAGTCACGCTTGGTCATGCCCACGCCGTGCTCAGCGGAAATCGAGCCGTTGTACTTCTGCACGATCTCGAACACCCACTTGTTCACGGTGGCGCACTTGGCGAAGAACTCGTCTTTGCTCAGGTTCTCGGGCTTGAGGATATTGAGGTGCAGGTTGCCGTCGCCAATATGGCCGAACCAGACAATCTCGAAATCCGGGTAATGCTCGCCCACGATGGCGTCGATGTCGTGCAAGAACGCCGGCACGTTGGCCACGGTGACCGAGATATCGTTCTTGTACGGGGTCCAGTGCGAGATGGTTTCGGAGATGTACTCGCGCAGCTTCCACAGGTTCTGCAGCTGTTGTTCGCTCTGGCTCATCACGCCATCGAGCACCCAGCCTTGCTCCACACAGTGTTCGAAGGTGGCCAGGGCGGCCTCGGCGACCTCCTCGGTGGTGGCTTCGAATTCCAGCAGGGCATAGAACGGGCATTCGGTTTCGAACGGCGCCGGTACGTCGCCACGGCCCATGATTTTCGCCAGGGCTTTATCGGAGAAGAATTCGAAGGCAGTCAGGTCGAGCTTGTTCTGGAAGGCATGCAGCACCGGCATGATCGAGTCGAAATCGGCGGCGCCCAGCACCATGGCGGTGAGGTTTTGCGGCGCACGGTCCAGACGCATGGTGGCCTCGACCACAAAGCCCAGGGTGCCTTCAGCGCCGATAAACAGCTGGCGCAGGTCGTAGCCGGTGGCGTTCTTGATCAGGTCCTTGTTCAGCTCCAGCACATCGCCCTTGCCAGTGACGACCTTCAGGCCGGCCACCCAGTTGCGAGTCATGCCGTAGCGAATAACCTTGATAC
>JBCECW010000048.1:0-7608 GCA_039207785.1 Pseudomonas sp.
GAGCGATGGCGTTGGCCGTAGTCGAAACTCATGGTGTAGCAGGCGTAGCCATCGGCTTTGGCCATGGCTACCACGGTGGCGGAGTCGAGGCCGCCGGAGAGCAGGATTACCGCTTTTTTATCTGTCATATCAGTGTCCCGGCTGGTCGTTCCAAAGGATTTTGTGCAGTTGCAATTGCAAGCGCACCGGCAGGTTGTCCGCCACGATCCAGTCGGCCAACGCGCGAGCATCCACCTGCTGATGGCTGGGGGAAAACAGCACTTCGCCAGCGCGGTCTTGCAGGCCGTACTGGATCAGTTTGGAGACCGACCAGTCGTAGTCCTCGCGCGAACAGATCACGAACTTGACCTGATCGTTGCGCGTGAGGAACTGCATATTCTCGTAGCGATTGCGGGCGACCTCGGCGGAGCCTGGGGTCTTCAGATCGACCACCTTGCTGACGCGCGGATCGACCGCCGACACATCGAGCGCACCGCTGGTTTCCAGCGATACCTCGAAGCCGGCATCGCACAGCCGTTCGAGCAAGGGAATGCAGTTCGGCTGAGCCAGCGGCTCGCCACCGGTCACACAGACATAACGCGGCTTGTAGGCGGCGATCTGCTCGACGATGGCGTCCAGGGACATGATTTCGCCGCCGCTGAACGCGTAGGCGGTGTCGCAGTATTGGCAGCGTAGTGGGCAGCCAGTCAGGCGCACGAACACTGTCGGTAAACCGGCAGTGCGCGTCTCGCCCTGCAACGAGTAAAAAATCTCGGTAATGCGCAGGTTTTTTTGCATATCGGCCACGGGCGTGACGGCGAAACAGGCCATCCGCCTCCGTTGCGGGAATTGGGGCGGCGATTCTAACGAAAAAACCCGCGACAGGCGCGGATTTTATTGAACGGCGGGTCAGGCTTTACAGGCGCTGCAAATCACGCTGCGCCAGCTGTGCCGCCGAGCTGCCTGGGTACTGCGCAATCACCTGCTGCAGAATGCCCTTGGCTTTGTCGGTGTGGCCCAGACGCTGCTCGACATCGGCGAGCTTGTACAGCGAATCCGGCACCTTGTTATGGGTTGGGTACAGCTGGCTAACCTTGGCAAACGCTTGCCCGGCGCCTTGCAGGTCGCCCTTGGTCAGGTTGACTTCACCCAGCCAGTACTGCGCGTTGCCGGCGTATTGGCTCTGTGGGTATTTGCGCAGAAAAGCGCTGAACGCCTGGCTGGCCTTGTCGAAGTCCTTGGCCTTGATCAGGTCGAAGGCAGCATCGTAATAGAGCTTTTCCTTCGCCGGATCACCCGGCTCGGTGCTCGCCGCAGGCTGTTGCGCTGCAGGTGGCACGGGGGCAGCACCGGCATTGATGGCGCCGGCATTGCTGGAATCTTGTGTCGCGGCAGGAGCACCCGAGGCGCCACTGGCGATACGTCTGTCGAGGTCTTGGTAACGCTCCAGGCCTTCTTGTTTCAGGCGCTGAATTTCGTTCTGTTGTTCCTCGACCATGCCGCGCAAGCGCGCGACTTCGTCTTGCATTTGTTGCAGCTGCATGAACAGCTCGCCCTGTGCCGAGGCAGGGGCCGTAACCCCTCCCCCTGCATAGGCGCCGGTCGTGCCATAACCCGCTGGTGGATAACTGCCACCGCCATCACTGGCGTTGCTGTCTTCCACCGGAACCGCAGCCCAGGCCGCAAGCGGCAGGCTGAGAGTCAATATAGTCAGAGCACGACGGCACGTTCGCATGTCGAATTACTTACGCAGTTCAACGCGACGGTTTTGAGCCCAGGATTGCTCGTCGTTGCCGGTAGCAACTGGACGCTCTTCACCGTAGGAAACCAGTTCCAGCTGAGCTGGGGAAACGCCTTGCAGAACCAGGTAGCGCTGAACGGCTTTCGCACGACGCTCGCCCAGAGCCATGTTGTACTCGCGGGTGCCGCGTTCGTCGGTGTTGCCTTCCAGAACTACGCGAGCGCCGTTGCCTTTCAGGTCTTTGGCGTGAACGTCCAGAGCGCGCATGGCTTCTGGTTTCAGGTCCGAGCTATCGTATTCGAAGTAGAAAGTGGTGATAGCGCGCAGAGCAGCTTCTTCGCTCAGGCTACCGTCTACTGCGCCGTTGTTGGCGTTGTAGCCAGCGTTTGGATCAACAGCGCCTTCGCCAGCGTTGTCGCCGCCTTTGGAGGAGCAACCTACTGCAACGGCCATGGACAGAGCCAGAGCAGCGAACTTACCGAATTTCAACATTTCCATAGTAAAACTCCTAATGAACCCCAGTGTGTTAAGTAATTGGTGCAGCGCCGCATCAGTTCAGGAAAGGCGACCAGGATGGCTCTCGGATTTCGCCTTGCGCGGTTGGAATCGGGAGTTTTACTCGTCCATTGATGGAGGCAAGAATCAAGACTCCACGGCCCTGCTGGCGGGTGGCGTAGATTACCATGGTGCCGTTGGGCGCAACAGTAGGAGACTCATCCAGATTGGTGTCTGAGAGAATCCGCAAACGCGAAGTTTGCAAGTCCTGCGCCGCCACTTTGAAGTTGGTGAAACCGTCCTGACGGTGAATCATCACCAACGTCTTCTCATCAGCAGACAGTTTAGGGTTGGCGTTGTAGTTACCCACAAACGTCACCCGATCCACTGCACCGCCAGAGATATTGGTTTTATAGACCTGCGGTTTCCCGGCACGGTCCGATGTGAAGTAAATGGTCTGACCGTCCTTGCCCCAGAAGGGTTCGGTATCAATTGCATAGTGATTGGTCACACGAGTCATTTGGCGGCTGGCCAGATCCATTACATAGATCTCCGGGTTGCCATCGCGCGACAACACGAATGCCAGCTTGCTGCCATCGGGCGAGAACGCCGGGGCACCGTTTAGGCCTTCGAAGTTGGTGATCTGCTCACGGCGGCCAGTGTCGATGTGCTGAATAAAGATGCGCGGACGCTTCTGTTCAAACGACACATAGGCGATGCGCTTGCCATCGCTGGCAAAACGCGGCGACAGGATCGGCTCGCGCGATTGCAGCAAGGTCACGGCACGGGCACCGTCGTAGTCCGAACGCTGCAGGGTGTAGCGGGTGCTATTGCCCGAGAAGCGTTCGGCGGTCACGTACAGCATCTGGGTAGAGAACGCGCCTTTGATACCGGTGAGTTTTTCGAACGCCTGGTCGGAGATGTAGTGCGACATATCGCGCAGCTGTTCAGTGGTGCCACCGACGCTGCCGGCAAATACCTGCTGCTCGGTCGCCACGTTGAACAGGGCAAACTGGATCTGCAGACGGCCGCCGTTGGGCACGATATTGCCCACCAGCACGTACTGCGCGCCCAGCGCTTTCCAGTCGCGGTAGATCACTTCGCTCGCCTGGGTCGGCAGGCTGATCATGTTCTGGCGTGGGATCGGTTCGAAAATACCGGAGTTGCGCAGGTCCTTGCCGACGACGTCGGAGATGTCCTCGGGCAATACGGTGCCGCCCTGCCAGCCGAATGGAACCACGGCAATCGGAATGGCGCGGTCGGAGCCGCTGCTCACCAGAATGTTCTTTTCCTCTGCCGCCACCATGCCAGCGGCGCAGCAAAGAACCACAAGCAATCCTCGAAGAATGTTGATCACAACGCTAAGTCCTCAGGTGTGAAGGTCATCTTGAATGAACGATAGGGGTTGAAATCGGTAGGACTCAAACCCTGCATTTCTACTAAACGCCCAATATTTTTCACCGCAGCGACAGCCGAACTGTCGAAGGGCCCGTTACCGCTCGAACGCGACACGCTCACACTGGTGATGGTGCCGTCGGGCAGCATGGTGATCTGCAGTACCACGGTCATGCCATTGCTGGCGCCTGGTGGTCGCGTCCAGCCTTCGGCGGCACGCATGCGGATCAGGTCATCGAAGTTACCCGAAACGGTATCACCCACTTCATCAGCGGTGGTCGCCTGGCGCTCGGTGTCGTTGGACAGCAGCTCGGCCAATGCCTGAGCCTTCTTGTCTTCCGTTGCCTTGCGAGCGGCTTCCTGCGCTTTCTTCTTCGCGTCCGCCGCGTCCTTCAACTTTTTCTCGGTCGCTTTCTTGGCCGCATCAGCCGCCTTTTTCTTGGCGTCTTCTGCGGCTTTTTTCTTGGCGTCGGCCTCGGCTTTCTTCTTCGCCTCTTCCGCCGCTTTTTTCTGTTCTTCTTCGGTTTTCTTCTTGGCGATATCGGCGAGTTTCTTCTCTTCCGCCTTTTTCGCCTCTTCGGCTTTCTTGGCCTCAACCGCTTTGGCTGCTTCTGCCGCCTGCTCGGCCGCTTCGGCTTTTTGAGCTTCTTCGGCTTTCTTTTGTTCCGCCGCTTTTACCTTCTCTTGCTCGACTTTCTTGGCTTCCAGCTGCTCGACCTCGTATTGCTTGGCGGCGGTTTTCTTCGCCTCGCCCGCAATTTTCTGGTTGGTTTGCGTGGTCGCCGGGCTCTTGGACTTCAGCTCGTAGAGCGTAGCCTGAACAATCGGTTTAGCCGGAGGCAGCTCCGGGGTAAACGCAAAGCTGACAAACAGCATGCCGAACAACAGCACGTGCAGCCCAATCGCCCAGATGCTCGGCCAGAAGTAACCTTCCGATGAGGAGCGCTCGCGTTCCTGCATTAGGGCGCCTCGGTAATCAGGCCGACATTACCCACACCGGCCTGCTGCAGCCCGCCCATGGCGGCCATCACGGCGCCGTAGTCGACCACTTTGTCGGCACGGATAAATACCTGGGTCTGCTTACCCTGGGCACGGCTCTGGTTCATGATCGCCGTCACGGCAGTGGTCATTTCCGGCAGGGTCAGGGCCTTGGCCTGCTGCTTGTCGGTGTCCACTTCGCTGCCAAGGTTCCAGTAGTAGGTCTTGTCGGCTTTGATCGAGATGGTCAGCACCTGGGTGTTGTTGTCTTGCGGCAAGGCATCGCTGGACACCTTGGGCAGATCAACCTTCACGCCCTGGTTAAGCATGGGAGCCGTCACCATAAAAATCACCAGCAGCACCAACATCACGTCGATGTAGGGCACCACGTTCATTTCGGCGACGGGTTTACGTCTTTGACGGATACGAGCCATAAGTAAAAACCTTTCCTCAAGCCTTCATTAATACCGGCGTATCAATCGTCGCTGGTGTGCACTTTGCGGTGCAGGATGGCTTGGAATTCATCGGCGAAGGTGTAGTAACGACCGATCAGGTTTTCCCCGCGTGCAGAAAAACGGTTGTAAGCGATAACCGCCGGGATCGCTGCAAACAGGCCGATGGCGGTGGCGATCAGTGCTTCGGCAATACCCGGCGCAACGGTAGCCAGGGTGGCTTGTTGCGCCGACGCCAGACCGCGGAAGGAGTTCATGATGCCCCACACGGTGCCGAACAGACCGATATACGGGCTGGTGGAACCTACGGTGGCGAGGAACGGCAGGCTCTGCTCGAGCTTTTCTTCTTCACGGGAAATGGCCACGCGCATGGCGCGGTTAACGCCGTCCATGACGGCATCTGGATCAACGCCTGGCTGCTGGCGCAGACGGGAGAACTCCTTGAAGCCGCCACGGAAGATCTGCTCGACGCCCGAATCCGGGTCCGGGTTGGCGCCGGCCTGGCGGTAGAGTTTGGACAGGTCGATGCCCGACCAGAAACGCTCCTCGAAGGTTTCCAGCGAACGACGCGCCGCGCGAATCATGGTGCTGCGCTGGAAAATCATGATCCACGAGGTGACCGATGCGCCTACAAGTACCAGCATGACCAGCTGTACCACGATACTGGCGTTGCTGATCAGGCTCCACATAGAGGTATGGTCGACGACGGCTGCTTCCACGCTTAATCTCCTGCTTTAGATGTACCCGCGTCGCTGGCGCCGGCAAAGGCATTACGCAACGCTTCGGGAATGGCCCGGGGTTTCAAACTGTCGGCGCGCACACAGGCCACCAGGAACTGCCCTTCGCAGAGCAGCGTTTTATCCGTAGCCCGCCTCACCTGTTGACGAAAGCGCAGGCTGGCACGGTTTAATTCGATCACTTCGGCGCTGACTAACAGTTCATCGTCCAGACGCGCCGGCACGTGGTAACGCGCTTCGCTGGAATGCACGACAAACAGCATCTCCCCCGCCAACTGCGATTGGGCAAAGCCCAGATCACGTAGCCGCTCGGTGCGAGCCCGCTCCATGAACTTGAGGTAATTGACGTAATACACGATGCCGCCGGCGTCGGTGTCTTCGTAGTAAACGCGACAACGATGCGTGAACGGCTCTAGCCCATTTTGCGCGCGCATACTCTAGTGCTTACTCCCCGGGTTGCCAATCGGGCAAACCAACTGTTTTTTGTCCATTTGCATCTGCGTTGCCACTGTTATTCATCCATGGCAAACAGGTCGCTCTGCGGCAGATCGCCCATGCGCTTGGGCACATTCAGGCCGAAGTGCAGATAGGCATGCCGAGTCACCACACGCCCGCGCGGCGTACGCATGATATAGCCCTGCTGGATCAGATAAGGCTCCAGCACATCCTCAATGGTATGGCGTTCTTCACTGATGGCCGCAGCCAGGCTGTCGACGCCCACCGGGCCACCGTCAAACTTCTCGATCATGGTCAGCAGCAGGCGCCGGTCCTGGTGGTCGAAACCATGCTCATCGACATCCAGCAGGTTCAACGCCTGGTCGGCGACCGCACGACTGATCTGCCCCTGGGCCCGTACTTCGGCAAAGTCGCGTACGCGGCGCAGCAGGCGGTTGGCAATCCGCGGCGTACCACGGGCACGACGGGCCACCTCGAAGGCGCCTTCCGGCTCCAGCGGCAAGCCGAGAATACCGGCCGAACGTTGCACGATGGTGGCCAGATCGGTCGTGCTGTAGAACTCCAGACGCTGAACGATGCCGAAGCGGTCACGCAACGGGTTGGTCAGCATGCCGGCGCGGGTGGTGGCCCCCACCAGGGTAAAGGGCGGCAGGTCGAGCTTGATCGAACGCGCGGCCGGGCCTTCGCCAATCATGATATCGAGCTGGAAATCTTCCATGGCCGGGTACAGCACTTCCTCGACGATGGGCGACAGGCGATGGATCTCGTCAATAAACAGTACGTCGCCAGGCTCAAGATTGGTCAGCATTGCCGCCAGATCGCCCGGACGCTCAAGCACCGGGCCCGAGGTGCTTTTGATCGACACACCCATTTCCTGGGCAATGATATTGGCCAGGGTGGTTTTACCCAGCCCCGGTGGGCCAAAGATCAGGGTGTGGTCCAGGGATTCGCCGCGGCCACGGGCGGCCTGGATAAACAGCTCCATCTGCTCACGCACTTTCGGCTGGCCGATATAGTCAGCCAGGCACAGTGGCCGGATGGCGCGATCCAGTTGTTCATCGCGGTCACGGCCAGAAGCGGTGATCAGGCGATCGGCGTCTATCACTTAAACCATTCCTTTCAATGAACGACGGATCAATTCTTCGCTGCTCAAGCCTTCTTCTTGCACGGCAGATACCGCACGGCTGGCCTCTTGCGGCTTAAAGCCCAGGGAAATCAAGGCACTGACGGCATCATTCTCCGCACTTGAGACTGTGCCACCGGCACGAGGTTCAGTTACAAAAGAGGCAATACCCGGCACGGTTTCCCAGGCCTTGAAGCGGTCTTTAAGTTCGACCAACAGGCGCTCGGCGGTCTTCTTGCCAACGCCCGGCAC
>JBCECW010000048.1:7618-9836 GCA_039207785.1 Pseudomonas sp.
GGTCAGCGCCGAGGTGTCCTGCGCCTGCACGCAGCGCACCAGCTCATCGACTTCCAGGCCCGACATCAGCGCCAGGGCCAACTTCGGCCCCACGCCATTCAGACGAATCAACTCGCGAAACAGCTCACGCTCGCGCTTCTCGGCAAAGCCGAACAGCAGATGGGCGTCTTCGCGCACCACCAGGTGGGTATGCAGGGTCACCGGCTCACCCACCGCCGGCAGGCGATACAGGGTGGTCATCGGTACTTCCAGCTCATAGCCCAGGCCGTGCACATCAACAATAAGGTGCGGCGGCTGCTTTTCCAGCAAGGTCCCGCGCAAGCGTCCAATCACAACATCAGTTCCTTAATAAAGAAGCGCCGCATTACAGACGCAAGCGGCCGCCACGACTGCGGGCGCCCACCAGGCCATGGGGAATCAGGCTTGAGCGAGTGTGGGCATGGCACAAGGCAATTGCCAGTGCGTCGGAGGCATCAATTTGCGGTTTTTGTGTCAGCTTGAGCAGGTGCATCACCATCAGTTGCACTTGCTGCTTGTCGGCACCACCAGTGCCAGCGATGGCCTGCTTGACCTGGGTGGCAGTGTACTCGGCGATTTCCAGGCCGTGCTCGGCGGCCGCCACAATCGCCGCGCCACGGGCCTGGCCGAGCTTGAGCGCCGAGTCGGCGTTCTTGGCCATAAACACTTTTTCAATGCCCATGGTCACCGGTCCGTAGGTGTCGATCACCTCGCGCACCCCACGAAACACGATCTGCAAACGCTCAGGCAGCTCACCGGCGCCGGTGCGGATACAGCCCGAGGCCACGTATTCACAGCCGCGGCCGGTATCGCGCACCACGCCGTAGCCGGTGATTCGCGAGCCAGGGTCAATGCCGAGAATAAGGGTCATAACACCTGCGTTTTGGGGCAATAAAAGAAAAAAGCCAGCTTAACCGCTTAACCAACCTGCTCCATGATTTCGTCGGGAATCTCGCCGTTGAAATACACGTTTTGCACATCGTCCAGGTCTTCGAGCATATCGATCAGCTTGAGCACCTTCTGCGCCACGTCCAGCTCGGCCAGTTCGACGGTGATCGACGGGATCATGCTGATTTCCGCTTCATCGCCCTTGAAGCCGGCCTTTTGCAGCGCTTCGTTCACCGAAATAAAGTCGGCAAAGCTGGTGAATACATCGATGGAGCCATCTTCGTGGGTGACCACGTCGTCGGCGCCGGCTTCCAGCGCCGCTTCCATCAGGGTGTCTTCGTCGACGCCCGGGGCAAAGCTGATCTGCCCCTTGCGGTCGAACATATAAGCCACCGAACCGTCAGTACCCAGGTTGCCGCCACACTTGGTAAAGGCGTGGCGTACAGCGGCGGCGGTACGGTTGCGGTTATCGGTCATGGCTTCGACGATCACCGCCACGCCATTGGGCGCGTAACCCTCGTAGCTCAACTCTTCAACCTTGGTACCGTCGTCGGCGCCAACGCCACGGGCAATGGCGCGGTCGATGGTGTCACGAGTCATATTGGCGCCGAGGGCCTTATCCACCGCCAAGCGCAGGCGCGGGTTATCGGCCGGGATGCCGCCGCCCTGGCTGGCCGCGACCGTCAGCTCGCGGATCAGCTTGGTGAAGATCTTGCCCTTCTTGGCGTCCTGGCGCCCTTTACGATGCTTGATGTTGGCCCATTTGGAATGACCCGCCATAACCTGCTCCGTCCTTTCCCATCACAAACGCTTGAATTGAAAACGCCCCTGTTCCGACTGGAAAGGGGCGCTGAAAAAACGCAGGCCCGAAGGCTGGCGTTCTTAGTCGGCTTTAACCTGCTCGCGCAAACGAATATGCAGGTCACGCAGCTGACGCGCATCCACTTCACCCGGCGCCTGGGTCATGACATCGGCGGCGCTCTGGGTTTTCGGGAACGCGATCACTTCACGGATCGACTGTGCACCGGTCATCAGCATGACCAGACGGTCCAGGCCGAAGGCCAGGCCACCATGGGGCGGCGCGCCGAATTTCAGGGCATCGAGCAGGAAGCCAAACTTCTCTTCCTGTTCGGCTTCGCTGATACCCAGTACGCGGAACACGGTTTGCTGCATGGCCTTGTCGTGGATACGGATCGAACCGCCACCCAGTTCGGTACCGTTGAGCACCATGTCGTAGGCACGCGACAGCGCGGCGGCCGGGTTGGCCTCCAGCTCGGCCGGGGTGCACTTGGGCGAGGTGAACGGATGGTGC